>JAPKBK010000183.1 GCA_028823435.1 Flavobacteriales bacterium | reverse complement strand
GGGTTTGAACTGATTGTGGTCATAGACGTACTGAGGGCTACATCTGCAATTTGTGCTGCGATAGAAAACGGCGTAGAAGGAATCATTCCTGTTGACAGTGTTGACGTCGCAAGAGAATACCTTAAAAAAGGGTATCTCGCAGCAGCAGAAAGGGAGGGCCAAATTGTGGAGGGATTCCCAATGGGCAATTCACCGATTTCATTTTTAGACCCAAAACTTAAAGGGGAAACAATCGTACTCACAACTACCAATGGGACAAAAGCGATTAAAGTGGCTGAGCACAAAGAGACAGTCGTTATAGGCTCGCTGAATAACCTCCAATCTCTCACAGAATGGCTTATTCGTCAGGAAAGAAACACGTTGGTGTTGGCTTCTGGATGGAAAGATAAGTTTAACCTTGAAGACACCATTTGCGCTGGAGCAATCATTGACGGCGTTTTGGAAAGTGGGAAGTTCGCCTCAAAAGAAGACAGCTCTGTTGCAGCAAAATTTATTTATAGATCGGCAAAAGAAAACATCTTCTCATACTTAAAAGCAAGTTCTCACAGAAGACGTCTTCGCAAGCTCAATTTAAATGCGGACGTGAATTTCTGCCTTACACCAAACAACTTAACGGCCATTCCCATCTTAAAAGATGGCATTTTAGTCCCTTTAAAGAAAGTTGAAAACACGGTGGAAACATAGCGCGAAACTTTTAACTGCTGTTGCGGCGGTGGCATGTTCAAGTTGGGGGTTCTCACCACACCGTGAATTACATGCTGTCGCAATTACCGCACTCCCCTCGCCTGTTTTTGGCTTTTTCAAAGCACATCAACACGAATTAATGGTGAGAGCTGTTGATGCGGACAAACGCAAACACGGCGTCAAGGAAGAGGCTGCAAGACACTATATAGACATCGACCATTATTCAGGCGGAATATCGCCATGTGGATGGTACGAAGCATGTGAACGCTACAGTGAAGACACATTGCGGTCAAGAGGAATTCTACCATGGCGTATTGAAAGGGTATACAATCAACTTGTTGTTGAGATGTCAAATTGTGGCGTCAGGGACAGTTCCGCTGCGAGCCTTTCTCGCGTTCTTAGACTCTCGGCCGACTTGGGACATTATATTGGGGATGCGCATGTACCTCTGCATACGACCTCTAATTATAACGGTCAATTTACAGGCCAAATAGGCATACATGCGCTTTGGGAAACACACGTCTATGAAACATCTAGACCTTACTGGACTGGCCAAAGAATAGAGGCCGTTTATATCTCGGACATCAGAGAGTGGGTTTGGTCTAGAATCATGTCAAGCAATGCAAACGTCGAAGCGGTACTCCACATGGAAAAAATAGTCAGAGAAAGAGCTGGTGCTCCAGAAGTATGGGGGTACCGCACAAGAGGCCGAACACTAAGCCTGATTCCCACTCCAGGATTCTGTGAAGAATACCATGACTCATTAGGTGGGATGGTCGAGGAGAGATTTTATATGGCTGCAGAGGGTATTGCGTCGGTTTGGTATTCCGCTTGGGTAGATGCAGGAGCACCAGATTTGGAGAACGATTTACTCAAACCCAAGCAAAGAAACCTCAAGAATGAATTAGTCCATTTTCTAAGAGCGCGCTTTCCAAACCAGAAGGAGCGCGTTGGGGAAGACCCGAAATTGCATTGACAAATGCAAGCACAACATTCGCCTCTACTAACAAATTCTGTTCGTGATACACATGAAAACGGAATTCTAATTTGGCTGTGGGAGGACTTACGATATGTGTTTCAATTCTTAAAATCTGGTCATATCTGGCCGGCATCTTATACTGAACACGGAGATCAATGACAGGTAGTAAGATACCATTTGACTCCATTTCAGAATACACCCAACCTATTTCTCTTAACGTATCGACTCTTGCAGCCTCTAGCATCGGAACATAAGAACCATGATAAACCATATCCATTCTGTCAGTATCAGAATATCGGACTCTGTGATTGATACAAAAACGGCGCTTATCGCCTGTTTTTTTCCAAAAAGAAGAAATGTTGTGATTCATAATGCAAAAATAATGGCCTTATCAACTAAAAATCGGTTCATCAAAAAAAAAAATTCACATCGTAAATTGCAAAAAATCGGCTAAATTAATTTCTTCAACAAATCTTCAGCCATGTGATAATAATTTGCTTATAAATGTTAAAATGCTGTTTTTCAAATACTGAACTATGACTTTGTAAACCTTTTGAAAATTATAAATTATATTAATCATATAATCTATATAAAACTGCTCTACATAAACCAAATCTCACATTCAAACTTTTCTCAAAAACAATAGGTAGTGGGTTTTTTTTTACAATTGTTTTGTCAAACATTGCACTCTCTAATCACACGCAGCTTAAAAGGAATTTTATGGAACAAGACCACAACAAAGTTTGGGCAAACTGCCTTACTGTTATCAGTGACAATATCAGTACTCAAGCTTTCAAAACGTGGTTTGCTCCTATAAAACCGGTCAAGCTAACAGAAAGTGTACTTACGATTCAAGTGCCGTCCCAATTCTTTTACGAATGGCTTGAAGAACACTATGTGTCTCTCCTTCGCAAGACTGTTCGGAAAGAATTAGGCCCGGACGCTCGATTGGAATACAGCATCATTATGGAACACTCACTTGAGGGAAATCAAGCGAGTCCATATACAGTTAAGGTGCCTACATCTCATCGTGCAGCTACGCGCAATCATGCGCTAAACATGCCCGTTGTTGGTGAGCCTGCGCCTATCAAGAATCCTTTTGTGATTCCTGGCTTAAGGAAACTGAAGATTGACTCCAATTTAAATCCGAACTATGCTTTCGACAACTTTGTTGAGGGGGAGTGTAACCGACTTGCGAGATCCGCAGGATTTGCTGTCGCAAATAAACCTGGCGGAACAGCTTTCAATCCACTACTCATATATGGTGGCGTAGGGCTTGGCAAAACACACCTTGCGCATGCGATAGGTATTGAAATAAAAAACCAAACTCCAGACAAGACTGTTCTTTACGTAACCTCTGAGCGTTTTACACATCAGTTTATCGATTCGGTAAGAAACAATACCGTCAATGACTTCAGTCACTTCTATCAAATGATAGACGTTCTGATTATTGACGACGTACAATTCTTCAGCGGCAAGGAAAAGACGCAGGATGTATTCTTCCACATATTCAACCACCTGCATCAGACCGGCAAGCAATTGGTCCTCACAGCTGACAAGCCACCTGTAGAAATGCAAGGAATGGAGCAAAGACTGTTAAGCAGATTCAAGTGGGGACTCAGCGCCGACCTACAGACGCCAGCTCTAGAAACGCGTATGGCAATTCTAGAAAAGAAGATGTACAGCGATGGCATAGACATGCCTAGAGAAGTTGTTGAATATCTCGCTTACAGCATCACGACAAACGTCAGAGAGCTCGAAGGCGCACTGATATCATTGATTGCCCAGAGCAGCCTGAATAAAAAAGCAATTACACTTGATCTTGCACGTCAAATGATTGACAAGTTTGTCAAGAATACAGCACGCGAGGTAAGCATTGATTACATTCAGAAAGTGGTGTGTGACTACTTCGATCTTCCGATTGAACTTCTTAAGTCGAAGACACGTAAGCGAGAGATTGTTCAAGCGAGACAAATCGCGATGTACTTCTCTAAGAAGATGACCAAATCATCATTAGCAAACATTGGCCTTCACTGTGGAGGAAAAGATCACGCTACCGTGCTCCATGCTTGTAGAACTGTAAATAACCTTAGTGAGACAGACAAGCACTTTAGAAAATATCTAGACGACCTTGACAAGAAACTATCGATACACTAATATCAACGGGACCTAAATGGGTCCCGTTTTTTTATGCCCACAACTTCATATAAAATATTGGCTGTCTGTCTTGGCAATATTTG
>JAPKBK010000182.1 GCA_028823435.1 Flavobacteriales bacterium | reverse complement strand
AATCCTTTTCTGACGCTTCGTATGCAACATCCACCTCTAAAGGCAGGATGCCATCTGCATACGCAGAAACAGCCAATTTATCAGCTACTTCATTGAATTCATTGCCTGCATGACCCTTAACCCAAACAAATTCCACCTTATGAATCTCATAAATTTTCAAAAATCGCTTCCACAGGTCGGGGTTCTTTTTGCCCTTGAAGTTCTTTTTCACCCATCCAAAGACCCATTTCTTCTTGACTGAGTCGACAACATATTTCGAGTCTGAGTAAATTGTTACATCGGTGCCCGGTGTCTTTAAAGCCTCTAGGGATTTGATCACGGCAAGAAGTTCCATCCTGTTATTCGTTGTCAAGCGAAACGCTCCGCTGAGTTCTTTGTAATGTTTTCCAGATAGCATCACAGCACCATACCCTCCTGGACCGGGATTTCCGCTTGCTCCACCATCTGTATATACCGTCACCTTTGCCATTTTTTCTTGGATAAATTAGACCAAATCCTTTGCATTATCTGCGAACAGCTTCACGGCGATTGCGAGAAGTATAATGCCGAATACCTTTCTAAGAATAGCAATGCCACCTTCACCGAGTAACCTTTCTAATCGCCCCAAGTTCTTAAGGACGATGAAGACAATGGCCATATTTATAATGATGGCAATCATAATGTTGAGTTGTGCAAATTCAGCTCTTAACGACAAAATCGATGTCATGCTTCCAGCGCCAGCAATCAATGGGAAGGCGACGGGAACGATCGTGGCGGTTTTCATAGTAGAGGGGTCACTCTTAAAAAGCTCTATTCCCAGAATCATTTCGAGCGCCATAAAAAACAAGACAAACGAACCTGCAACAGCAAAACTATTGACATCCACGCCTAAAAATGTAATGATCCCTTCTCCAACAAATAAAAAGGCCAGCATAATCCCCAGTGCCACCAGGGTAGCTCTGCCCGGATGAATGTCCCCGGACTTACGTTTCACATCCATTAAAACAGGGATACTTCCCACAATATCAATCACGGCAAAAAGCACCATCGTGCTTTTTAAAAGTTGTGCAGGGTCAATAATCATGACATCAAAATTATTTATTTGTCCAAAGTAATTAACTCCGACGAAATTCTTGGGTAATACGCATGTTCAAGTTTCAACACTCTGTCAGCAATTTCTTGGGCATTTGTGACATCATCTATTTTGACACGGCCCTGAAATACCACGGCGCCATCGTCATAATGCTCATTCACATAATGAATGGTCATTCCGCTTTCTTTTTCACCTGCTTGAAAAACGGCTTCATGTGTCCGAATTCCATACATGCCCTTTCCACCATACTTAGGAAGTAGTGAAGGATGAATATTTAAAATTCGACCTTGATACCGACGACAAAATTCAATGGGAATCCTGAGAAGAAATCCCGCAAGCAACACCCAGTCTACCTCAAGTTTTTCTAGGGCGCCAAGTACAGTTCCATTGTTGAGATCCTCTTTCGTAAAATGACCGTGATGTACTTCGGAATGGCGCGCTTTTTCTAGGACACCTGCTGAGGCACGATTTGACCCTACGAACACGACCTCAATGTTGTCTTGCGAAGCAAAGTGCGTGATGAGGGCTTGGGCATTCGAGCCCGAACCCGAAGATAAAATCGCGACCTTCTTAAGCATCAGATATCACCTTTTTAGAACTCCATAAATCCAAGTTCTACAATACTGCGTTCATAGTCCTCAATTTGCGCTTCCATAAGTCCCAAACGCGTGTCCAGTTCACCGACAATGGGGTCTTCAGGATGGTAGTATTTATAAACGCGAATCAGTCTGTCATTGATTTGAAGCGCAAGATCAATCTCAGAGGCCATCGCGGTGAAATACTCGGCATCTAAAGAAAGTGCAAATTCTACAATTTCCTCCTGTTGTTTAAATAAAGCTTGAAGCAGTTCCTGGGCTTTATCTAACGCCGATTTTCTTTGCATGTCATCCAAGCTGTTCGCGTTAGGAGAAAGCAAAGTGTCTGGACTGGCTAACTCAGCATAGGCTTCTACGACCGGCATGAGAACTCTTGTATAGGGAACGTTTTCCTGAGGCGTTACGCGAAGTAATTTGTCGAGCACCTCCAGCGCGCGTTGTGGATCATTGACTTCAATTAGAGCGTCGGCGAGATTTGCCATTTGGAGACGAACATTTGTGACCATGCGCCTGTTGTTCTCATCCATATAAATCCCGTGCTCAAGATCGTCCATGCCTCCCCAGCTCCAATTCTCCATGACGTTCTCATACATCACATCTGTTTCAATTCCGCCAATTAAATTCGGGTTCGGATTTTCTCCGTACTTAATGGGTACGAGTCGATATGCGAGACCTTCTAGGCGGAAGTAATCTTGAAGACCGATGTATGAATCGCCTCCAGTAGTTACCGCAAAATATACGGGACGCTCCCAATCATTATTTGCCAACATGGACAATACTGCGAGTTGATTCTTGAGGATGTACTGTAACGGTTCGCCCTGTCCATCTACGACAGTCCATTCTAATGCATCAACAACGGTTGATGCTTCATCAGCATTGACGATTCCGAGCGCAATGACACGGGCGGAATCGACAGGAAGACTGAACTTGTTTGTCGGGAAGTAAGGGTAACTCTTCTCGCCATAACTTTTCTGAATGTCGTCATCTAACGCCGTACGTAAAGCTTCCTTCAAATCGACAAAACCAGGTGAACTTGTAGGCTCGAGAAGCACAATGTCTCTCGTGCCTTGTCTGTACTGTTCCTCAGACATGTTTATAGGAAGCGGCGCACTCTCGTATGCACGGCGTTGCATTTGGTCTATATACCAATCCGTATTTAAAAGACTCAAGTTACACACCCTGACATCCGTTCGTACACCCTCTACTTCTTGTGCATACCAAAGCGGGAAAGTGTCATTGTCCCCGTTCGTGAACAGAATTGCGTTAGGCGCAAGTGACTCTAGATAGTTCTTCGCGAAATCTACGCCCGTCGTTCTGTGTGATCGGTTGTGATCGTCCCACCCTTCAAACGCCATCAGAAGGGGGACGAGTAGCGTGATCCCAACAAGGGTAAGCGCACGTCCATTTTCATTCAATCCCATGAACCGTGAAGCATGAGCAATTCCGTAAAGAACCGCACCGCAGAACGTCATAAATAGGATACTTAATGAAAGGTAATGAGGTGTTCCACCGAGATATTCTAAAAAGTAAAACACAACCCCTACTCCCAATGGAAATCCAAGTCCACGTAAGTGAATCATCCAATCACTTCTTCTCGCGGCATCGAAGAGGGCAAAAACGCTGATACCAATCCACATCGCAAAGGCATAAAATGACCCCACATAGGCGTAATCACGCTCGCGTGGCTGCATCGGCGTTTGATTGAGATAAACCACAATAGCAAGTCCCGTCATGAAGAACAACAGGCCTACTGTACCTGCACCACGTGGGTCACGTGCGATTTGGAAGATTAAACCGATCAAACCCAGCAACAATGGAAGATAAAAGAATTTGTTTAACCCTCTGTTTTCAGACATCTCTTGAGTGAGGGTATCCCTACTTCCAATCCTTAATTCGTCTATTGCATCAACCCCAGAAAGCCAGTTTCCGTTTTGAAAATCTCCGTGACCCTGTATGTCGTTCTGCTTTCCAGCAAAATTCCACATGAAGTATCGCAAGTACATCCACCCCACTTGATAGTCCATAAAATACCTGAGGTTTTCCCCCGAGGTGGGCTGTAACTTGTCGTAGACTTTATTTAAAGCTGCAAGTGCTTGTTGTTGCTCTTTAGGATCCTTTGCCCTTGACGCCGTGGACTCATAATAACGTTTTTCATGGTTTAGTCGTTTCACAAAGTCCTCTCCTCTGTCAAAACCCTGTGCAAGACGATCCGTGATAATTTCGGTTAACGCATCTA
>JAPKBK010000181.1 GCA_028823435.1 Flavobacteriales bacterium | reverse complement strand
CCGTGAATGACTTGATTTATTTCGATTTCGCCCATTCCATGGGATGCGGGTGATTCGTGGTATTCTAGAATCATTGAAGACCCATCAAGTACGCCTAGAGATAAGCCTTCCCAAGCTTTGTTGTTTTCTCGTGTGAAAGAACCTAAAAATGCTGTTCTTTGAGCGTTGTAAACGTAAAGTTGCGCTTCTTTTGGTAGCACAAATCTAGAAAGCATGAAGCTTACATTTAATGCATTGGGGCAATTAAAACCAAGCCTCCACACGTGTATGCCTTCTTCGAAAGTCCAGGTTCCTGAATTCTCAAGATTAAAAGCCACTTCTTGCTCAACACCAAATCTCCATGGCGCTTCTTTATGTTGGTCAGTAACAGCGTCTTCAACTGCAAGCGCTGCGAGGTCTACCTCTGGCGTCTCTTGCATCTCAAATGCAGGCTGATATGTAGCGTCCCCCCAATTTAATGGTTCCCCTCCTTGGGAAATTTGTGCTGAAATTGTAATAGAGGAAATGATTCCTACAAGTAAAAGAAATATGTTTTTACAGTTGTACATGACGCTAATGGTTTTCGATTCGTTCGACATTAAGACGCAAATATCACAGATGAGTTGCGTGAGAACTTAATTTAAGTTAAATTGTAAAAGTGTTAACTGCTACATTATGAGTTATTTCATTAGATATTTAGACATTAAAAAACGTATTTGCGCAAGCTTTTGTCTTGTTGTATTGACATGTTTGTGTTTGCATTCTGTAAATGCTCAACTCGTAAATGCAACAAATGATTTACAATTGTTTACAGATCATACAAGTGGGTACTTAGGTTCAGGCGTGAGTTTTGCAGATTTTAATGGAGACGATATTGATGACCTAACATTTGGCCATCATGCGGGTCAAATAAGATATTATCAAGGAGATGGGGTAGGGTTTGATGAAGTTCAATTTAACATTGAAAATGATTTATATGAGACCAAATCTGTGCTGTGGGCTGATATTGATAACGATGGAGATCAAGATTTTCTCATTACAAACAGGAATGCATCAAATAAACTTTGGATGAATGAAGGAGGTATGCAATTTACAGATGTCTCATCTTCATGTGGAATTTCAACATCATACTTGTCAAAGAGTTATGGCGCTTCATTTGGTGATTATGACAATGATGGCTTCATCGATTTGTATATCTGTAATTATCATACTGACGTCATTAATATTAAAAATGAACTATATCACAACAATGGAGATGGGACATTTACTGATGTTACTGTAGCTACAGGTGTAGGCAATGGCTTGCAGCAATCATTTCAAAGCACTTGGATTGATATAGATGAAGATGGCTTTCTAGACCTTCATGTCATCAACGATAGGCTTGACAATCTAAATTCATTTTATCACAACAATGGAGATGGTACCTTTATAGATATGGCGGCAGACTGGGGAGTTGACCTTGCCATTTATGCGATGAGTTCAACTTTCGGGGATTATGACAGTGACGGTGATATGGATTTATATGTGACAAACGGTTCAGTAGGCAATGCTCTTTTGATAAACAACCTCAATCAAGGCATAGGTTTTACAGATGTCTCATCAAATTTAGGCGTTCAAGTCAATCAAATTTGTTGGGGCGCTTGTTTTATGGACCATCAAAATGACAGTTGGTTAGATTTATATGTAGGAACTGGAGTAAGTGGATACACTGACTACCCCGCAATGTTTGATGAATTCCCTGCTCAATCAAACGCCTTTTTCTCCGCGACAGGTAGCAATTTAATTCAGGACATTTCGTCAGAAACGCCTGGAGCGATTCAGCATACATTTTCTATTGCTACAGGAGATTTTAACAATGATGGATTTCCTGATCTTGTCTCTCACCAAATAGGTCAAAATGCGACTGTCATAAGTGCGACACCAAATGACAATCACTTTCTTAAAGTCAGACCACAGGGAACAACAGTGAACAGAGACGCAATAGGTGCTGAAGTTCACGTTTATCATTCCGCAGCTCAAAACACAGGTATTAACGCAGTTAAAATCGATGTGGTTTTTTGTGGGGACAAATATCTTAGTCAAAACTCGAGGCACCTTCAATTTGGTCTCGGTTCAAGCACTCAAATTGATTCAGTAGTCGTTCAATGGCCTGGAGCGGAGAGAGAGTCTTTCCAGGGGCTATCAATTGACAGCTCAGTCGTTTTAGTTCAAGGTTCTTCAATTCAGTATTGCCCAAACCCCTCAGCATTCTGTGGTTCAGGTACAATATGGGATGATGGGACACAGACATGTGTTTCTTTTATTCAGGAAGATCTCTGTCCGACAGATGTGAATAATGATGGTTTCACATCCATTCAGGACTTGCTTCTGCTCTTAGGACAGTTCGGTACATTCTGTCCTACCACTTGGTAATTCGTTCACGCCAAACGATATTAGCAAAAATAGATTGAACAATGGGAAGAGCATTCGAATTTAGGAAAGAACGGAAGATGAAGCGGTGGGCAGCAATGTCAAAAATATTCTCAAGGCTCAATAAAGATATTATTATTGCCATTAAGGACGGAGGCAATGCTGATCCTGAGACAAACTCGACCTTAAGAGCTGTATTGCAAAACTGCAAAGCTGCAAATATGCCCAAGGACAATATAGCCAGGGCGATAAAGAAAGCGACAGACAAAGACACCTCGAACTACAAAGAAGTCACTTTTGAAGGTTATGGTCCTCATGGTGTTGCTGTGTTCGTCGAAACGGCGACAGACAATAACAACAGAACTGTTGCGAGCATAAGAAGCGATTTTTCACATAACGGGGGCAACCTAGGTACAACTGGAAACGTTGAGTTCCTGTTTAACAGGGTGTGTTTTTTCAATGTAAAGGGTGAGGGTCAAGACGCGGAGGATCTCGAGCTAGAACTCATTGATTATGGCGCAGAGGAGATCGAAGTCGATGGAGATACAATCATTGTTACCGCCCCATTTGGTTCATTTGGTGGTCTTCAGAAAAAGCTTGAAGAAATGAATCTTGAGATTGAAGAGTCGGGGTTTGATCGATATCCTACTACGACATCAGAACTCAATGCCGAACAAACACTTGAAGTAGAAAAATTAATTGAGAAATTAGAAGAGAATGATGATGTTCAGAGTGTTTTTCATACAATGTCCTCTTCGAGTGATTAAGGTGAAAATTCTTAGACATACGTAACCTTAGCCATAGATTTGCGTATTTAAAGCTATGTGCCGTCAAAATTATTTTCTCAGGAACGTTTTCCCTGTCATTTTATGTCTAAACCTTTTAGGTGTAGGAGCATATGCACAAGAGAATAACACATGGCAATCTCAACTTCAGGACGTTAATATAGCTACTGAGGATGTGAGACAGAGCTTTGGCTTGTCTTGGCCTGAGCTTGATGTTGTTCCTCGAAGCAATGGAAAGAAACCATTTGAAAGATGGGCATGGTGGACAGAACGAAGAGCCAAGCCTGATGGCACGAGACCGCCACCAACAGCTTGGTGGGACGCCTCGCGAGAATTGAAAAGCACTCTTTTATATCCGCCTACAGGGCCTTCTTGGTCTTACATCGGAAATGACGACATTCCCGTTTATGGTGGCGCCGGTAGAGTGAATAATGTTGTTGTGTTTGATGGCGGCTGGTTGGCGTGTGCGCCTTCGGGTGGTTTGTGGATATCAGAAGACGAAGGAGAGTCATGGAACACAGCAGGAGGAGAAGTTGATGAGCTGTCTGCCGTAGGAACCACAGATGTCATCGTTGACCCAAATAATTCCAATCATTGGTTTTTGGCTACAGGAGACGGTGATGGAGCGACTACGTATAGTATCGGTCTGCTTGAGACATTTGACTCAGGCGTAAATTGGACATCGACAGGGTTAGAGATGCCAGAGGGCAACCAAAAAATATTTAAGATTGCCTTT
>JAPKBK010000180.1 GCA_028823435.1 Flavobacteriales bacterium | reverse complement strand
CCCGACGCCAAAGATGTTCTGTTCCTTATAGAATCGACCAGATATATTGCAACACGTAGCGAATATTCAGCAATGCAAAAGGCCAGTCACCCGAAAGAAGCACTTGATGATTTTTGGCTTTCATGTGGCAAATCACCTGAAAAGTCGAAAGCGTTAATAAAAATCTATTACGCAAGGGTCGAAGAAGCAAATCGATACTTCTCGGGATTGCTTGAAGGGTGGCGTACAGACCGAGGAATGATTCACATTATACATGGTGTACCAAATAGAGTGAGACGTGACTATTGGAATGAATATTGGACCTACGGGGAGGAAGGAACATCAAATACGTTGACATTTCGATTCAGACGACAACGCCATGAACTTGACAACAACGTCTTCAAATTGGAACGAAATATTGTCTTTAAATCAACATGGGATCGAATGGTAACAAGTTGGAGAAATGGAAGGGTGCAACGCGATTGAGAGTTGTACCTTGCGCTCATGGAATCAAAACAACCATATACAGGGCCAAAACGCCCATCAGAAAGTACTTTTGTGTTTGGCATTCACCCAGTGAATGAAGCCTTAGATGCTGGGAAAGATATCGAAAGTGTCATCGTGATCCGCAGCTCTCAAAACGAGAGGCTGAATAAACTTTTAGGTAGAGTGAGAGCAACAGGGGTGCCGATTAAAATGGTCCCTCGCGAAAAGCTCAATGCTTTAACCTTAAAAAATCACCAAGGAATAGTTGCCATGCTATCCCCGATTACCTACCAGCCATTAGAAGAAATTGTCTTAGGGGCATTTGAAAGAGGTGAGGCGCCGGTGCTTATTGCTGCAGATGGCATAACAGATGTTCGAAATTTAGGGGCAATCGCAAGATCTGCTGAATGCTTCGGCGCACATGCTTTGATCGTACCCGAAAGAGGGTCCGCAGCGATCAATGATGGGGCGATCAAGAGTTCGAGTGGGGCACTCCTTAGACTTCCAGTTTGTCGCGTGTCAAAAATATCAGCGAGTATTGAGTATCTGAAGCAAAGTGGTATTACATGTATCGCGCTTTCAGAAAAAAGTGCTGAGGATATACATACAAGTAAACTTGAGGCTCCATTTTGTCTTGTATTGGGGGATGAAGGATTTGGAGTGTCCACAGATGTCATCGAACAGTGCGACCATCGTTTGAGAATCCCTATGGATGGAGGTACAGCAAGCTTAAACGTTTCTGTGGCTGCCGGGATTGCACTTTATGCGCTGAAAGCTTCAAAAGACTAGAAAAGCATTTGCGTAGATTCAAAATTGCCTTGCTTTTTACGTATAATTATTATATCTTTAGGTAGCTCACAATTGACAATCATTATGCGTATTCATTCACACCTCAAGTCTTCTCTTCTCAAGTCCCTTTACTTGAGCACAACAATCGCGCTTTCCTTTTCAATTATTGCGATTTCTGCGCAAGTTGATTGCTCTGGATGCACGCCCGTATTTAACACCATTGAAGACACCATTTCTGTGTCATGCGAAATCA
Organism: Flavobacteriales bacterium; assembly: GCA_028823435.1. Taxonomy (GTDB): domain Bacteria; phylum Bacteroidota; class Bacteroidia; order Flavobacteriales_D; family Sanyastnellaceae; genus UBA974. Next base: position 2,412 of record JAPKBK010000180.1, on the reverse strand, counting down.
CAAATCCCCCTGCCTTTCCTAGCTACACTGATGGCTGTTCGGGAATAGACATAAGTGAAGCAACTTTCGTCGCTACACTGGGGCAGAGCACACGTTGTGAAGGCAACATCGCTCTTGCAATAGGTGCTGGTCAGGATTTATGTCTGACGCTGACAGGATTCCAGGATGCTGGTTTGGCACCATCAGATCGGTTTTTTGTGGGAAGTGAGTCTTTAATATGGACGCACTATGCAAACGGGTCCGCCACATTAACGGGTGTGGTTTATAATGACGCCGACGCTGAAGATGCATACGCTATGGAAGTCTATATGGAGGGTGGATTCAATTGGACAGAATGGAACGCTATGGGCAATCTGGTGTTGGACGCCTTAGAACAAGGCACGGAACAGGATTGGATTTATTTCCTTCTGGTCAACAACATGTCCAAACTCAACGGAGTGGGTGCGAACGCAGGCAAAACCATAAGGCTTCAACACTCTCCTTCAAGTGAAGAACTGGGTTTCCAATTGGGAAGTATGGGCGCAAACAACATTAACCTGAACCACGGACTTGGCGGTTGGATAAACTGGGAGGTGTTCGATGGTGTAAATACACTAGGTGGATTGGGGAACATTACAATTGACTTGACAAACTGTGTCGATACTGAATATTCCTGCGCTGACGACAATGACATTCTCTACCGTTTCCATGCCGGAAATATCTGTGGATACGATCAGGTCGATATTTTAATTGATCACACAGACAACACACCTCCTTCTTGGACTTATATCCCGGGGGACCTAACCCAAGAGTGTTCAGACCCACCAGTTCTAGAGAATGCGACCGCAACCGACCTCTGTTCTGAGTTGAGCATATCATTCGTGTCTGACACATTATTTGGTTCTGCAGAGGGGAATTACATTGTGACTCGAACATTTACGGCAGAAGATGCATGTGGAAATGCAACGAGCGCGACCCAAACGATTACAACAACAGATACGAGTGCTCCAGTACTTACAATCCCCGCTGATTACACTGCTGAGTGTTCCGACGCTCATCCGATGGGAGATGCTTCAGCCACCGACAATTGTGGCATGGCGACGATTGATCTCTTAGAAACAACGGTCTATGGAACTTGCGCAGGTGAGTACACCATAACACGCGCCTTTACAGCGACTGATGATGCCGGTAATTCAACAGTAGAAACTCAGACAATCACAATCATTGATACGACTGCGCCTGTCCTTACAATCCCAGCAGATTATACAGCTGAATGTTCAGACGCTCATCCAATGGACGACGCTACAGCTACAGACAACTGTGGAGCGGTAACGATAGGCCTCGTGGAGACGACGATGGCAGGTTCTTGTCCAGGTGAGTACACTGTAACACGAGAATTTACTGCGACTGATGACTGCGGTAACGCTTCAAGTGCAACCCAGACAATCTCAATTGGTGATACGACTTTACCAGAATTTACAAGCATCCCCGAGGATTACACAGCTGAGTGTTCAGAGGATCATCCCATGGACGATGCTGCTGCAACGGATAACTGTGGAGAGGTTACGATTGCAGTAGTTGAAACGACGATTTCTGGGGCATGTGCTGGTGATTACATTGTGACTCGAACGTTTACTGCAACAGATGAATGTGGCAACGCGACTTCAGTCACGCAGACCATTACCATTATTGACACTACATCACCAATCCTTACAATACCAGCGGATTACACCGCTGAATGTTCAGACGCACATCCCTTGGACGATGCTTCTGCGACTGACAACTGTGGCGTAGTAACGCTCTCTATCGTTGAGACGACGATCCCTGGGAATTGTGCTGGTGATTACATCCTCACCCGCGCATTTACTGCGACTGATGAATGTGGCAACGCGACATCAGCAACACAAACGATTGAGATTATCGATACGACTTTACCCGTTCTTACAATCCCAGCGAATTACACAGCTGAGTGTTCAGACGCTCATCCCTTGGATGATGCTTCCGCGACTGACAACTGTGGCGTGGTGACGCTCTCTGTCGTTGAGACGACAATCCCTGGAAATTGTGCTGGTGATTACATCATCACCCGCGCGTTTACTGCGGCCGATGAATGTGGCAACGCGACTTCAGCAACACAAACGATTGAGATTATCGACACGACTGCACCCGTTCTTTCAATCCCAGCGGATTACACAGCTGAATGTTCAGACGCTCATCCCATGGATGATGCTTACGCGACTGACAACTGTGGCGTGGTGACGCTCTCTGTCGTTGAGACGACAATCCCTGGAAATTGTGCTGGTGATTACATCATCACCCGCGCGTTTACTGCGGCCGATGAATGTGGCAACGCGACTTCAGCAACACAAACGATTGAGATTATCGACACGACTGCACCCGTTCTTTCAATCCCAGCGGATTACACAGCTGAAT
>JAPKBK010000179.1 GCA_028823435.1 Flavobacteriales bacterium | reverse complement strand
TTTGAGCGACAGAGGGGGCAGCGTTAAGGCAGAACAATGACGCGACAAACAGGAATGTGGTACATACTCTCATGGCGTTATATTTATTAGTGTAATCATTCCGCCAGGGTAAAACCCAGAGTTTGTGACCGCGATTAAATTGTGGTTGTGTACGGGGTACATGCCTTCTTGATTTGCAATAAGTAAGAGTGTCACAGCTTCACCTTGTAGGAGCGGGGTCGTATCTTTACTCCAGCCTATTCTAGACGTCTGGATTGTGCTAGAAAGATATTCAACATGAAATCCATGGAAGTGAAGCACGTGGTCCATCATGCCACTGTTGACAATGGAAATGGTACATGTGTCCCCCAAAGCCATTGAGACGTATCCATTTGCATCTAATGCAGTATGTGGGTATGTATAAGCGTTGATCGAGAAGTAACGAGGTACATAAGGTTCATCATCAAGCAGCGCGCCACCAGAAGAAATAGAATCCATCCGCTCGGGCATGCAGTCAGCTAAATTCCAGTGAAATTGATGTGGCATATTTAGTCCCACTTTCAACACACCAGACAGTCCCAAATACACGCCTCTCAGATCACTAGAGAAATAGCGGTAAGTCCCCATTGCCATAGGCGGAATTTCAAAAGTTGTGGTGTCGTTTGGCAGAATATTGACACCCAAACTCCAAATCCCATCTACCCCGAAATCATGGGGTTCCGTATCCATATTGATGACTGTCAGAAACAACGAAGCATCAGCGGACGTATTGAGTGCAACATTTGAGGTGTCAAAAACAGGTGTGTCATTAAACCTTAAGACAGACATCGTGTCTTGGGACTGATGCCAATCCCCGGTATTGATCCAGAGGGTGTCCTGTGCATAGCCATTCACATTCAGGTTGATGCCGAAAATGATGAGCGCAAAACGGATGTAATTCTTCATGTTAAATATCTTCATCAGTAATAAATATTACGTCTCACCTTCGCAATGTATTTTGCCAAACGAATGACCTGTTTTGTATATCCAAACTCGTTGTCATACCACGTATATAAGACCACACTTTTTCCATCTTGACTTACGATGGTTGCGGGACTGTCAAATACAGCACAACAATCGTTGCCGATGATGTCGTTGCTCACCAATTCTTCATTGACTGAAAAATGTATTTGATTGACCAAGTCGCCCATCAGTGCTGCTGTTTTAAGATGCTGATTGATCTCCTTCAGAGTGGTCGTTTTCTCAAGCTCCAGATTCATAATCGCGAGAGAGCCGTTCGGTGTAGGGACCCTGACAGCATTTGCAGTGAGTTTATTCTCTAAACTGGGGATCACTTTTGTGACGGCTTTTCCTGCGCCAGTTTCAGTGATGACCATGTTGACCGCAGCGGACCTTCCGCGACGTTCTTTTTTGTGGAGGTTGTCTAACAGGTTTTGGTCATTTGTATATGCGTGCACGGTTTCAATGTGTCCCCTTACGATTCCGAAATTGTCCTCAATGACTCTCAGAATAGGAGAGATGGCATTTGTGGTACAACTCGCAGCAGAAAAAACATGGTCCTTGTTAATGTCCAGATTGCTGTGGTTGATGCCGTAAACGATGTTTGGTATTCCTTTCCCGGGAGCTGTAAGTAAGACCTTGCTGATGCCATTTGCCTGAAGGTGCAAGCTGAGTGCCTCTTTGTCTCTATACGCGCCTGTATTGTCGATTAACAACGCATCGTTTATGCCTCTTCCAGTGTAATCAATGACAGATGGATCTGAACTTGCGATGATCTGAATCCGTTGACCATTAATGATTAAATGTTTGTTTTCGTAATCGATTTCAATGGTTCCGGGGAAACGACCATGAACGGAATCATTTTCCAGCAATGCGGCTCTTTTTTTCAGAGTATCATTATCTATTGATCGAAGTACGATCGCCCTAAGTCTAAGTTGTTGGCCCTTTCCAGCTTGTTTAATAAGTTCTCTGGCTGCGAGTCGTCCTATTCGTCCAAATCCAAATAAGACAACATCCCTGGGTTCTATTGCTGAGCTGTCAAATTGATCGAAATGACTCAGCTTATTTGAGATAAAGTCAGTCATAGAGTTGAATCCTCCACCTTCGTTCATCCATTCATTTGCCAGTTTGCCGATGTCAATCTTCGCTGGCGCAATGTCCATGTTGTAGATCTCAGAAGCGAGACGCGCAGAATCATTTACTTGAATAGGCTTTCCGACGACTTGAGATGCGTATTTGTGTAAATTCAAGATCTCGCCAATACTCTTGTCAATTAAATGGTTGCGAAACAAGACCAACTCAATGTTTTTCTCGAAAAGTAATTTGCCTATAGAATGCATCAGCTCTAAAGCTGTCTTCTCTTGATCTATGTAAGAGTTAAGTTCAGCACTGTAAGTCTCTTTCAAACTTTTAGATTGTGACATTTTATGCTTTGTGGTTGTATGAAGCAAACGATTTAAATCAACACAAAGTTACTCTTAGAATAGGAATAGTGTCTTACAAAAAGACATTGTTTTTTTCTCAATAAATTATCCCCGTAAGCGTCACAATTATATTATTCATATTATTTACTTACCTTACTGACAAATTATTTACAATGCGTTTTCTTACTTGTTCACTTTTTTTGTTCGTGCTGCTTCTTGTGACGTCGAATCTCACCTTAGCCCAAACATCGAATGCCCCTACTTTTCACTTAGATATAGCCCCTATTATCTACAACAATTGTACAGAATGTCACAGAGTGGGGGAACTTGGGCCTATGCCCCTTACGACGTATGATGAGGTGGCTGCGAATGGGTATTATATCGAGTATGTGACACAATCGGGGTATATGCCACCATGGACGCCGGATCACAATTACACAACATTAAACGGGGAGCGTTTCCTTACCGAGGAAGAGAAGCAAACCATTGTGGATTGGGTGGGTGCTGATATGCCAGAGGGCGATCCGTCTGACAATCCCGGGATGCCAGATTTTGAGATTGGCCTGCAATTGGGAAGTCCCGACCTTGTCCTGACCATGTCTGAGGCTTATCTGCACGGAGGCGATGGTCTTGAGCAATATCAAGTCTTTATCCTCCCCACAGGTCTCACTGAAACTGTGGAAATATTGGCTGTAGAAATTGTCCCTTCTAACAAAGCGATTGCCCATCATGGTCTCATCGGTTACACATCGAATCCTTCATCAATAAATGCGGCCATGTCACTAGATGACGCTGATCCTGCTGCTGGCTACGAGAGTTTCGGTGACTATGGCGTCCCCGTCGAAGACCGGTTGTTTGGCGGTTGGGTTCCTGGCTCGCTCCCCTTAATGTTTCCGCAAACAATCGGTAAAATTATGGCGCCAGGGTCACAATTGCTTCTTCAGATGCATTATGGCCCATCCTTTCAAGATGAGTTAGACCAAACAACGGTTAACATCTACTTCGCCGATGTCCCCGTCGAACGAGAAGTGGAAACAACCATTATGACTCCGTCAGCCCTTTCTGTGCCCTTCTATATTCCCGCAAACGAAGTCGTGTCATTTCACGGTACGTTAGACGTAGAAACCGACATAAGTGTGATTTCAACGATTCCTCATTCACATCTGGTGGGTAAATCATGGCTTGTTTATGCCACCTCTCCAGACAACCAAGACACCATCCCTATGATCTCTATTCCCAATTGGGATTTTCATTGGCAAGGCATTTTTACCTATCCCAGTTTACGTCATATCCCAGGTGGCTATACCATTCACGCCATTGCAGAGTATGACAATACATCCTCAAATACATTCAACCCCAACAATCCGCCTCAGCCTATGTGGTTCGGGGATTTTACCACAGATGAGATGTACGTCTTGTTTTTTCAATTCGTTGAATATCTTCCAGGCGATGAGAACATCTCAATCATTTCAGAACCCAATGTTGGTTGTTTGGGAGATGTCGTTCCCAATGGTAGCATTGACATAAGCGATATTTTATTTATTCTCAGTCAATACGGATGTCTTTC
>JAPKBK010000178.1 GCA_028823435.1 Flavobacteriales bacterium | reverse complement strand
TTTCTTCACAACAGGCTTCGCAGCTTTCTTTGCCGCAGGCTTCGCAGCTTTCTTCACGGCAGGCTTCGCAGCTTTCTTCGCAGCAGGCTTCGCAGCTTTCTTCGCAGCAGGCTTCGCAACCTTCTTCACAACAGGCTTCGCAGCAGGCTTCGCAACCTTCTTCGCAGCAGGCTTCAAAGCTGGCTTTTCAACCTTCGTCTCAACTGGGGTTTCAACCTTCGTTACAATCTTCTTCTCAAAAGGTTTTGCAACTGGCTTAGCGACTGGCTTTTCAAATGTCTTTTCAACAGGCTTTTCAAATGTCTTTTCAACCTTCAATTCAACCTTCTTTTCAGCTGGCTTGTCGGTCGTCTTATTATCCCATTTGTCAGTAGATCGAGCTCGGCGAACCAATGGCCTATCCCCTCTGTCAGATTTCCCGAACTTTACCTCGGCATTGCGACGCTTATTTGGCTTGGGCGTTTCACCACCTTTCATAAGACCTAAAAATTCTCTAGGAACTCTTGATTTAACCATTATTTCTCCTCCCTTAGGACCGCTGACCTCAAGGGCAAACATATGCACTCCCTCTCGATTCAATGGGTCTGGAGCTGTTTTGCCTTTTCCTATAATGATGCAGCTTTCTCGGCGTAATGAAGGCATAATTAATTGAATTGCTTCGATGGGAGCATCAACTTTGAGAAGCGTATGTTTTTGGGTAGCTCTCATCGTTCGATACTGAACTTGTACCCTGTCTCCGTTCTCTTCACTACACTCCAGCTCATCATCTGGAGGCAAATGACCTTCAACTAGAATATAAATACCCTGTCTGAAATCATTCCAGTTTTCTTGTAGGTGTTCTCTCCAAACTTTATTTTTAGCAATCAAACAAATCCCACTTACATCCTTCATCAGTTTATTGACAAAATGAAGATCCCGGTTTCCTCTACCTTGCTGTTCTAACCAGCTCTTCATTCTAGAGTAACTGGTGGTTACTTGAGGGTTCGGAGCTGCTGTGACCCATCCTGATGGTTTTATATATGCCAGAAAATTATCGTCTTCATACACAACGTCAAAAGGCGGTTTTGAGGGACTTCTTGCTGTTTTCGTATTGAATCTGCCAGAATCTCTCATTGATTGACCAGGGCCGTTACTGACAGTCTTCCTACCTCTGTCATGCGTAACATTCATTCCTGGTTCAACGACTGTTGAGGGGATTCGCACAACGTTTCCTTCAAGCTTAACAGCGCCGTTTTTAATTGCTTTTCTTGCTCTTGTGCGTGTCGTATAACCACCTTGCATCGTAAGAGCGTCTACTAATGTGCCTGGGTGGCGAACCTCAAATCCTTCCATTGCGCGAAGGTAAGTAGACTGCGTGATATTTCCACATCGCAAAAGAGGTTCATCGCCTTTGCAATGAACCTCCCTAACTAACAACAAAACTTGACATATTAAGCGTTCAAAAAAAGCGAACTCACAATCTAATTGTTTTCAATTAAAGGAAAAATTTGAGACCTGAAAACTTATAGTCTTCTGACAACGTGTAAGTTACTTGCGGTTAATAACAAGACGTGCCATAATTTGAAAGTAAATTCATTAAATCTATGACAGTTACCAAGCCATCTCCATTCAAATCAGCGGTACAGCCTGATGTACATCCATACTCAGACAGAACCCATAATAAGTCTGTTACAGTTCTTTCTCCATCACCATCAAAATCTGAATAACACCATGGTGAATCTACACAATTCGCAAATGAATTTGATGTCGAAAACACTGCGTTTTCACTAGATGCGAGCACCTCATCAAATGGACTTAACCAAACAAATCCACCCGCCTCAGCACAGTATGTATCGAGCCAACCGTCTCCATCATCATCATCCCATTGAAGCACCAAACAGCCCTCGGGAAGGCATAGAATTCTAGATAACGTGTCTCCAGCGGCAATCGGACTGGATTCTAATATATTTGTTGAGGCGTCTTCAAATGCCAATGACCATCTTAAGTCTACAGCATTACATCCTGCCCATTCTGTCAAAGTACCGCGATACCCCAATCCCGACACGGTACAACTTTCATAAGCTGCATTGTTTTTATAGGTTTCGTCTACATTTCCATTGACTTCAAGAATATGAATGGCTATAACTCTTGTTCCAGAACTGTCCACTAGATGTGAAGACAATGGAAGGACAATCTCCTCATTTGGATTTAATGGTGGATTAAAATCATGTGAAATCACCGTTTCGCTGGCATCCCAATTCACAGTGTATTTCACAGAAAACACAGGGTCTGATCCAGAATTTAAAAACGTAGGAGCACACGAAAACTCCCAGTTACATTGAAGTTTGTCGAAATCATTAAATCCCAATGCCGTGAGATCTGTGGATGGCAGTGAAGGCAATTCAACCTCCCACACCCCTCTCCCATATGAAGCTGCGACTAACCGGTTTGTCGCTGTGCGAATTTCAAGATCAGTAATAATTGTCAGCGGAAGTCCACCACCATAAATAGACCAACCAGAACCCTCATCATAAGCATAGACACCCAAATCAGTTCCTGCATAGAGCGTGCCGTCTGCAGATTCAATCAAGGTGTTAACGGGAAGCGCCTGAAGACCTAGAGATTTATCTTCCCACGAAGCTCCTCCATCATAAGACGCCCAGACCTGCAAACCATCCGAATAGCTTCCAAAGGAAACCCATATCTCATTTGAATCAGATGATGAAATCAATACATCACCAATGGTTTCTCCTGGAAGATTTATGAGTTCTGTGAAATCAAATCCATTTGTAGAGCGCCACAATTCGTCACGCTTGGCAACCAAGATCATATTCGGATCAGTCGCTGAAAGTGCAATGGCATCTGCTTTGGTGTCACTCATCGTTCCGAGTGTGTTCCAAGTATCGCCAGAGTCATCTGAGCGATACACCGATTTCTTCCCTACATAGATAACCTCAGGGTTATGAGGACTTGTCAGCCAAGGCGTAAGCCAATTCCCAACCTCGTTGACTCCGGAACCGAAATAGTTTGCAATCTGAGTATTTGATCTCCCCGCATCTGTTGAGCGGTATAACAGACCGTAATACGCACTCATAAAAAGAATGTTTGAGTCTAAGGAATGAAAGAAACACCCCATTCCATCGCCGTCAAGAATGCGTTGCCAACCATCTGTATTGTATAACGACGTTCCATTGTCTTGTGTCCCACAAATCAAATCAGAATGCCTGTGTGGGCTGAGACCCAAAGCATATATCTGAGCGATGTCAAGCCCATCAGATTTGTCAGCGTATTGGCCTAAGACGTCACGCAAGTAAACACCTCCATCATTTGCAACGAGTAAACGACCGTCAGAGAGAAAAGTCAGACCGTGCTGGTCTGCGTGAACTTGAGGATATTCTCCCTGCCCTGACCAATGGGCATCACAGTTCCATGAATAACCTCCATCACTAGAAGCCCACAAATTAACGCCACCTAAGACAATTTTGTCTTCATCAAAGGGGTCAACAGCGATGCACATGTCCCACCAAGCTTGACCTGAATAATCAGAGCCATCGCTCGTCCAACCATGTAGATTTGGCCCTCCCTCTGAGCGAAGCATTGTCGGATAAAAGGAAGCGCCACCATCATCTGAACGCCAAACCCCCATCGTAGATTGAGAAAAATAATTAGCCCCGAAAGCATAAATGCGATTCGGGTTTGTCGCGCTGGAAGAAAGTTCAATCCTTCCAATACCCTCCGACTGCGGAAGCGGAATATTTGCCCATGTTAAACCTGAATCTATAGATCTGTATACACCGACGTTCTCTAATGCAATGGTAAGGATGTTTGTGGCATCAGAATGAATGACCATATCTCTCACAATTCCTGCTTTTAAAAAGTTAAATGATACGCCAGCGTCTTCAGAACGATATAGCCCAGTGCTGGAGCAGACATAGACCACATTGGGACTGTCGGGCTGAAAGGCAATCTTAAATATTTTTTGGTTGCCCTCTGGCATCTCTAACCCTGTCGAT
>JAPKBK010000177.1 GCA_028823435.1 Flavobacteriales bacterium | reverse complement strand
ACTCAGTTTGAAGTAACTCTCTGTGGTCCATCCAGCGACATGAGGACTCAAGTATACATTAGGAGATTTTAGAAGTCGCGATACTGTTTTTTGAGAGTCCGTTGTTCCCATTGATGTTAATCCTTCCAACGAACGCCCCTCAAATTCAAGCACATCTAATCCGCATGACGTGACTTGATTTGCGTCTAAGGCATCTAACAAATCTTTTGTCTTGACAACAGATCCTCTTGAGCTGTTTATAAAAATAAAAGGATGTGAAAATCGGGCGAGCCAGGCAGCATCTACCAATCCATGTGTTTCATCTGTTAATGGGAGATGAACGCTCACAATTTCACTGCGCCTGAAGAACGCTTCCTCGGTCACTTCTGTGACATATTCATCACCGAACCCAGTGGTATACTTGTCGTAAGCAATTATTTTGCAGCCAATCCCGCGCAGTTTTGTAGCCAGCGCTTTCCCCATCACGCCATACCCAATAATGCCTACGGTCTTGCTCCCCAATTCCATTCCCCTGTGCTTCTCTCTTTCCCAAACTTTTTCGTGCACACTCTTGTCGCAACTTCTCAGTTTATGCATGATCATTAGCAGCATTCCAAGGACGTGTTCTCCCACAGCATCGCTGTTGCCTTCTGGAGAATTATAGACGCGAATGTCGCGTGATTTTGCAGCTTGTAAATTGATGTTTTCGAGACCAGATCCGCTCCGAGCGATCCACTGAAGTTGCGGCATCGCATTGAGCAATTCCGTGTCAATTCTGATACGTGACCTCAGGACGATTCCTTGTATGTCTTTTAATTCACCTTGTTGTATTTCCTTCCTCGTAAGAAGAAAATGTTCCTCACATTCGAATCCATTTTCGATTAAACGCGTTTTTAAAACAGGGTGTACGGTATCGAGAATAGCAACCCTCATGATCATCTTTTAAATAAACGAACTGACAAATGACCCTACACTGAAATAGATAATGAGTCCGATGATGTCATTTGCAGTCGTAATGAATGGACCTGTTGCCAATGCAGGATCTATTTTGCGTTTTTCAAGCATAAGGGGAACGAACGCACCAAATAGAGCGGCGAATACGATGACAAACATCAACGATATGCCGACAGTCGTGCTGAGTGCTTTGTCGAACCCTAAGATCAAGGTCACGATGAAAATGATACTTGCACAGATGGCGCCATTTAAAAGCCCCACACTCAGTTCTTTTGCCAGACGACCTGTAATATCAGATGTGCTGATACTTGACGTAGCAAGACCTTGCACGACGATTGCAGAGGATTGAACTCCCACATTTCCTCCCATAGCGGCAATGAGTGGTATGAAAAGGGCCATTTCTGGATTTGATACGATGTCAAATGCGCCGATGACATAAGCGCCCCCTACGCCTCCTCCCAATCCGATTAATAACCATGGCAGTCTGGCCCTGGTTAACGTCCAAACAGAATCATACGACTCTACATCCTCTGAAATTCCTGAGGCAAGCTGGTAATCGCGTTCTGCGTCTTCGATAATAACATCCACAGCATCATCTATTGTAATTCGGCCGAGTAGAATCCCGTCATCATCTACAACGGGAAGGGCGACCAGATCATATCTCTCCATCAAGCTCACAACGAGGTCCTCATTTTCATTTGAGTTGATCCATACCGTTTCGTCGGAATCTTTAATGTCGCTTATGGGTGTCCTGGTGCTTGTTGAGGACAACAGGAGGTTTTGAAGACTCAATCGTCCTGTAAGTTTTCCTTTGTCATCTACCACGTAAATGGTATATAAATTTTCTATGTCTTCAGATTGAACGCGAATCTCTTTTACAGCTCTTGCAACACTCCACGTTTCTTCTACCTGAACAAGTTCTTTTGCCATCAATGCGCCCGCAGTACCCTCTGGATATTCTAGCAGAGACTGTAAATCCGAGACAGACTCCTTGTCCTTGACGTGCGAAAATACTTCTTCTATTTTTTCAGACGAAAGTTCGCTGATAATATCCGCAGCATCGTCAGATGCGAGTCCGTCAATAACATCCTCCGCAATTTCCTTTGACGTAAGTGTGGCGAGAAGATCTTCACGCACTTCTTCGTCCAATTCGGCAAGAACGTCTGAGCGTGCGTCATCAGCTAGCAGTCGATAGAGATAATGCACATCGTCACGCTTGATTTGGTTTAAAATCAACGCGATATCATTTGCATGGAGCGTCTCTAGTTTTTTGATTATCGCGCGGTCCTTACCCTCTTCAATTAAAGAGTGAAACTTACTTAGATATTCTTTTGAGAGATCGAGCATGAGCTTAGAAATACAGAGACAAAGTTATGCTAGTTTGGTTTCATAGCTTGTTCCGTTTTTTCAGGAAAAAGTCTTTGACCATCTGCGCGCATTCATCTTCTAAAACGCCAGCATGAACTTCGGTTTTAGGATGTAGCAATCCATTCTCGCCGACTTGACCACCGTGCCCCTCTTTTTCCTGTAAGACGCCCCATCTTTTATATCCACGTTTTAAATCCTGTGCGCCATATACAATCCGACCTATTCTCGTCCAAAAACCTGCTCCCGCACACATGGGACATGGCTCCAGCGTAACATAGAGTGTACATTTATCTAAGAATTTTCCGCCGAGGTATTCTGAGGCGCTTGTAAATGCTTGCATTTCAGCATGGGCTGTGAAGTCACGCAATCGTTCACATAGGTTGTGCCCACGCGCGACTACAGATCCTTGAAATACAATCACAGCGCCAACGGGGACTTCGTCAAGACTCCCAGCTTCTTTTGCTTCTTGTATCGCCAGACGCATAAACCTTTCGTCCTCTTTTTGGCGGTTTTCTGCGCTTTGATTATTTAATTCTTCAACCATGCTGCAAGTTCGTTCATCGCGGTTTTGTTTGGTGCTTTTGAGAATAATTCTGGAGGAAATCTCCCAGAAACCTCAGGAATCATAAGATTTTCCAGGTCTTTCTGGGTACATGATGCAAATCCAAATTTTTCAGTCCAAACCTCACTCAACACTTCTTGTTCCATCTGTCCAGGTGTCGGGATGAGAATGGCATGTTTTTTTAAAGCAACCAAATCTAGCAATGAGGTATATCCGCTCCGGCATATTAGAATATGAGACGCACAAATTGCTTCTGAAATCTCGACATCGCTGGCATCGTAAAGTGTCAATATATCTTCGTCTTTCCGAGAACTTAAGCCTGGTTTTCCGGAAAAAATAAGACCTTTTTCCGGTCGGCTTTGCATCCATTTTCGCAGCGCATTTTCCATTTTCGTTCGATGGGGTTCAGGTCCGCTCACAATTCCTACAAGTGGGTAGGGGGTGGTTGAAGTGTGTGTCAGATTTTTTGAAGGGTTCACAAGTCGGCTCAGAATCCCGATGAATTTTGTTTTTGGATGTATCGTTCTTGACGTGAGTGGGCCTGATATTGACGTCATACCAGGTGGAGAATCGGGAACCCAGACTTCTGAAAAATGACGTGTAAATCTTCGAAGCAACCTTTGTGCAATAGGGCTCAATATCCAAGGAACAGGGAATTTCAGCAGATGTGTCATAAAAACAGATGGCACATTTGCGTCATATGTGCCCAGGCAATTGTCACTAATTATTTTTGTAATAGAACGAGATTTTACATGTTTTGCAGTCCATTTCTTCTCCTCAGAAATGCTTAATAGAAGCTTGGGAGTTTGGGATATAAGCTTGAGCATGGTGAATTTATGGCTGTAGCTAATCACTGCGCCCGGTTTGTCGAAAAAGGTCACTCCCGACCTGTTTTTGAGACGATTTTTTAACCACATTAAAGCATCTCCCGAACTTGCGACATCGACTTCCCATCCGAGATCGAGCGCGCCTTCAATCATTGGGAGGGTTCTACTCGCATGTCCCATCCCCCAATTTAGTACTGCAATTAATATTCGAGACATAGCCGCAAGTTCTTAATTTTGCACCAGCAAATTACATTTGCGATAAATAGTACAATGGGAAAAGATAAACTTAGAAAATGGGCGGAAAACGAGACGTTTAATCACGTGTT
>JAPKBK010000016.1 GCA_028823435.1 Flavobacteriales bacterium | reverse complement strand
TATTTTCATTGTCATAAGATATGATATATTTGGAATCTATGAAAAACCTTCCAAACCTCCTTGTTGCCATCACACTTTTGCTCACGGCATTATCGGCCCAAGGCCAAACCTTCGTTGTTCAACCTTACCTTCAAGATGCCGCGCCGAATTCCATCAGGATGATGTGGGAAACGTCTGCAGGGGAGGAGTCCGTCGTTTTGTGGGGGGCTGATGAAGACCTCGGGAATACCACAAGCGGAATTTCATTCAGTTCTGTCGGGGCGGCCATGATGCATGATGTTCAGCTTACAGGGCTGGAGCGATTCACCACGTATTATTATCAAGTTGTCACGGGTCAGGCAGTTTCTGAGATTCAGTCCTTTAAGACGCCTCCTTTTGCGTCTGATGAGCAGGATTTCAAATTCGTCGCCATGAGTGACATGCAAAAAAGCAGTTCAGATCCACTCGTTTTTGATGAGGTCATCCACGATGGGGTGTTGGATTATTTGGAACAAAATCTCACGGGGGTTGTCTCAGAGGATTTGGCACTGGTGCTCATTCCGGGTGACCTTGTGGTTACTGGGAATTCTTATGGGCAGTGGGAGAATGATTTCTTTCAGTATTCCACAGACCTGATTGGCCAGGTTCCGGTGTATCCTGTGTTGGGCAACCACGAGTCGAATACACAGTATTACTTTCAGTACTTTCACCTTCCTGAGAATGGGACCGAGGGGTACGAAGAGCACTGGTGGTGGAAGGATTATGGCAATGTGCGTTTTATAGGTCTCGATTCGAATGGGCCTTACGATGGGGACGTGCAATTGGCGTGGTTGGAGGGTGTTTTGGCAAACACATGCCAAGCCGATTCCATTGACTTCGTCTTTGCCGAAGTTCACCATCCCTATAAATCGGAGCTATGGACCCCAGGGGAGAGCGACTTTACAGGAAGTGT
Organism: Flavobacteriales bacterium; assembly: GCA_028823435.1. GTDB lineage: Bacteria > Bacteroidota > Bacteroidia > Flavobacteriales_D > Sanyastnellaceae > UBA974. The sequence goes on along the minus strand of JAPKBK010000016.1, from coordinate 15,258 downwards.
CGTGGCGAGAATGGAAGCGTTTTCTAATGAATGTGGCAAACCGAGCATCCATTTTTTCGGTCACACGCATGGGTATTCAAGGGGTCAATCCAGAGATCACAAGCATGTTTGGATGAATGTGGCGACTGCAGGTGGGGCAATTGATTATTGGGGCGAATGGCCTCAAAACGATTACGAGGAATTCTCAGTGTCTGAAGACGACTGGGGCTTTGTGATGGTCGAGGTAGAGGCAGGAGATGACCCTAAGTTTTCTGTCAAAAGGTTGAGTCGTGGAGATGGCAATGTGGATTTAGATAACGCAGAGATCGATCACTTTTCAGTGAGTAAAATAGATTATGCCATCACGACACCTACGCCGATGTATCCCGTAGATATTGAGATTGCTCCCGAGTGTGTCATCCTTCGTGGATCCGCTTTTGACATTGAAGGGATGCACGGCGCGTCGCATTGGCAGATTACAGATACACAAGGAGTGTATGGCAATCCACTTGGCGATGTTTGGGAACAATTTCAAAACCTCTACTTCAACGTTGACACACAAGAAGGTGAACTTATTACAGAAGAGTACATGCCTGGAATGCCAGAGAACACGCAGTTGTGGTGGCGTGTTCGGTACAGAGATAAAGAGCTGAACTGGAGTGATTGGAGCAATGAAGCGGCTTTTTCAACCGGTACATCTTCGATGAGCGATAACTTACTGGCAAACCCAGGTGCAGAGCAGGGGTTGGGTTCCTGGGTGATCGATCAAGGGGTGTGCGAATCGATGCTTGCTGGAGATTGTTCCGGAACGACCCCATTTTCTGACGACTATTATTTCTGTGTGGGAGGTCTTTGTACAGAAAGTGCCGTTGGGATTATGCACCAAGACATTGATGTGACATCCTATACAGACTCGATTGACTTGGGCGTGTTTAATGTCAGCTTCGGGGCGATGATGTCCGACTGGAGCGGCGCCGATGTGCCAGAGATGCGCGTGTTGTTTTTAACGCTGGGAGGCACGCAAATTGGCGCAACAGATTACTATGCCGGGCCTTACGTAAACTGGACGCTTGTGGGAGGCAATCTTGCAATCCCCGCGTTAACGCGTGTGATCAGATGCGAACTCAAAGGCACCCGCAATGAGGGCGTAGACAATGATTCATACTTCGACGATGTGTTTGTCAAAGTGGGAAGCCCCACTTTGTGCGAACAAGCACCGTCTATTCTTCCCTCTATAACACCACACCTGACGGCACTCATTGCTTTTCCAAACCCAGCGATTGAGGATGTTACGATTGAGTTTGGTTCACTTTCAGGAGAGAACAATCAAGTGAGGATGTTTGACTCTTCGGGCAGAAAAGTCCAAGCTGAAGTACGCCTGATGCGAGATAAAGCCACAATCTCGCGCGGGAATTTTCCGAATGGGAATTATCAGGTTCTCGTTATAAATCAAGATGGTAGGGCTGGGAATGTGTCATTTGTATTTGAATGAAAAAATGATCTGCTCATTATTTATGATATGGGATTAAACGTTTTTAAATTTGAATCGTCTCATTGCAATAGAACCCTTTCAAGAAGTAAATCCTCATTACCATTAAGAAAATTACATGAAAAACATTTTACTTGGAGTTGCATTGTTTTTGGTCACACTTTTATCGTTTGGTCAATCTTTTGAAGGGTTTGCCCTCTACAATGCTCAGGGGTCGAATACGACGTATTTAATCGATGAGAATCTGAATATCGCCCATACTTGGAATCTGTCCACCGAGTGCAATTACACGGTGCAGTTAAAGGACAATGGAAATCTGGTTCGTGGAACAAAAAACAATGAAAATCAATTGGATGGTGCGGCAGAAGCGGGTAGAGTACAAGAATTAGATCCGTTGGGGAACATCGTTTGGGATTACATCTATTCCACCTCTGAGCACTTAAGTCACCACGATTTGACCTTGGTGGGAGACAATGTTCTGCTGACAGCTTGGGAAGTGAAAACGGTTTTAGAAGTAAACGCTGAAGGATATAACAACACTGATTCTGACAAATGGCCGACACATTTTATTGAGTTGGCGCCAGATGGGAATGGCGGCGCAGAGATCGTGTGGGAATGGCATATTTGGGATCACTTGTGTCAAGATACAGATGCAAATCTCCCGAACTATACAGAAGCAATCTCCAATCACCCTGAGCTGATCGATATCAATATGATCCAGCAAATGGGTGGCCCAGGCCCAGGCCCATCAGGAGGAGATTGGTTCCACGTGAATGGCGTCGATTACAATGAAGCGTTAGACCAAATCTCTTTTTCTTCACGCTTTGCCTCTGAGATTTACATCATTGACCACAGTACAACAACAGAAGAGGCTGCGTCTCACATGGGTGGCAATTCTGGAATGGGCGGGGATCTTTTATACCGCTGGGGAAATCCCTCGAACTATGGCATGTCAGGCGCTCGGACAATCCCCAATGCCGTTCACGACGTGAGGTGGATTACGGACGATGGCAGACCCAACGGCGGTTACTTACAGATCTTCAACAACAGCGGAGTCAGCAACAATCAATCTGCGATTGATGGCATTGAAACACCTTTCGACGAAGCGACAGGAACCTACACATTAAACCCTGGAGAGCCCTACGGTCCCTCTACCTACACGACGAGGTATGCGTGTGCATACTCTGCCAGTGGTCAATCTTCTTCTGACAGAATGTCGAATGGAAACATCTATGTGAATGCTTCAGCAGGTCAGAACGGTGCAGGTGTCATGTATGAGGTAGATGCAGAGGGGAATATCGTTTGGGGTCCCTACAATTCGCAAACACCGAAAGGATTTCGATATGAGTGTGACCATCCAGGTGTCATCGCTCTCGAGTCATTTATGAATGCTTCAACGAGTTCGTGCTTCACATCATCTATACGTGAAATAGATGCTTCTTTTCTCATTTACCCCAATCCCACAAATGGGATTGTGTCGATTGATCTGGGTACGCTCAATAAAAATTACACCGCGTTCACGGTTACAAATATTACAGGCCAAACCATTTACAGTGAATTGATAACCAACCGAACTCGAATTCAATTTGATTTAGAGGGGTACCCTGAAGGAATGTATTTTGTGAATGTCACAAATGGAAAAGGGGAGATGGTCTCGCAACGCATTTCTTATTTCAGATAGATGTTCTTTCGACTCATATGCCTCCTCTTCATCGGTCTTTCTTCAGCGACGCTCTTTTCGCAAAGTGTGTTTTATACGACCGATGCGGTTAGAGAAATACAGATCGATTTTTATGATGAAAATTGGGACCACCTTTTAGACAGTTTGTATGTTGAAGGTGAAAACGGCCGCATTCTGGCCAATGTCGTCATTGATGGCAGCACCTATTACAGTGTAGGCGTTCGCTACAAGGGATACAGTTCAGTAAGTGTCAATAACATCAAGAATCCGTTTAACATTAAGTTAGACTATGTCATTGAGGATCAGAACCATGAGGGGATAGACAAGCTCAAGCTTTCTAACGTCATCCACGACCCCTCATTTCTAAGAGAAGTACTCTCCTACGAAGTATGTCGAAAGTACATGCCCGCATCGCATGCGAATTATGCGAATCTTTATATCAATGGCGTCTTATGGGGATTGTACACGAATGTAGAAGCTGTCAATAAGGCGTTTCTGATCGAAAATTTCGGCAGCAAGTATGCCCCATTTTTCAAGTGCAACCCCGCAGATCTAAACATTCAAATCGGTGGGCTGAATTCTGATTTAAGCAATTCCCACGGTCCTGACAGTGCCGGTTATCTGCCGTATTATGACATTGAGTCTGACTATGGCTGGAGCCATCTTTATCACCTCATTGACACGCTCAATACAGTCCCCGAGGAGATTGATAAGGTGCTGAATGTTGACCGTACGTTATGGATGCATGCTTTGAATTACAGCATGGTCAATTTTGACTCTTACATCGGATACGGACAGAATTATTATCTGTATTTGGACCAAGCGAATCAGTTTAACCCCATCATTTGGGATTTAAACATGTCCTTCGGGAGTTTTCGACTGACAGATGCTTCTCAGCTTTTCTATGGCGGTTTTGACATTTCTCAAGCCCAAAACATGGATCCGCTTATTCACCACAATTTTATTTCTGTAGCCCCTAGGCCACTGATGACAACCCTCTTTGAATCTGAGAGAAACCGCAAAATGTACCTTGCGCATATCCGCACGATAGTGGATGAAAATTTTGTCAATCAAGACTATTCGACCCGTGCGGAATCTCTCAAGGAGATGATCTCTCAGGATGTCCTGAACGATCCTAACAAGTTCTATTCGAATGACGATTTCATCTCAAACATCAATGACCATGTCGCGTTGGTGTCCTCCATTTGTCCAGGCATTACACAGCTGATGGATGCCCGTTCAGAATACTTGTCTGCGTATCCAGGATATTCCGGAGAACCTGCGATTTCAAACATCTCGCATAGCTCAGAGGGTGTAATGTTGGGTACGGATGTATGGGTCAATGCGGACATTGTTGATGCGACGTATGCGCATGTATCCTACAGGTATGGCAACAACCAGCGGTTTGTTTCTGCGCAAATGTTTGACGACGGAAACCACAATGATGGCAGTGCAGGCGATGGGCTTTACGGTTGCCTAATTGAAGGTTGTAGCAATTCGGTGGATTATTATTTGTACGCGGACAACGACACTTCGGGTGTCTTTTCTCCAGCCAGAGCGGCATATGAATTCTATAACATGCATTCTAATATCTCAAGTGGCGACCTGGTCATCAATGAGGTCATGTCAAACAATATTTCTACAGCTGCAGATCCGAGTGATACATTTGAAGACTGGATTGAGCTTTATAACACGACGCAGTTCCCGATTTCTACAAACAACCTGTATCTGTCGGACGACCTTACAAACGTGTTGAAATGGCAATTGCCAAACCATGTGATCCCGCCTTACGGGTACTATGTTATTTGGGCTGATGAAGATGGCAACCAAGGGGAGGAGCACGCAAATTTTAAGTTGTCGAATGCTGGCGAAACTCTCTCATTGAGTCATGCGGACAGTTCTGTGATAGACAATGTGACCTATCCGATGCAAAACATAGACATTGCATACGGCAGAAGTCCAAATGGTGTCGGTGACTTTGCGATGCTCCCACCTACATTTAATGCGTCAAACGATATGGTGTCTGTCGTTTCTGAGCAACATACACATCTGTTGTCCGTTTCTCCGAATCCGTTTAAAGACCGTCTCACCATTCATTTGAAAGGTGGCTATTCTATTTCTGATTTGTATGGACGTGTCGTTCTCAAAGGCTCGAGCCCAGTTATTCACACCTCAGATTGGTCCCCGGGCGTGTATTACGTGCACATGGATCACGCGCCGTATCACGCGGTGAAAATATTAAAAATTAGATAATGATGAAGAAATACGCACTGCTTGTCCTCAGTTTTTCCACCCTGCTCCAGTTAAACGCTCAAGTCATTACAAATTACACGACATCAGAAGGTCTGCTAGATAATTACGTGGAGTGTGTGGAGGTTGACCTTCAGGATCATATTTGGTTTGGCACCTCAGTGGGATTGCAAATGTTCGATGGTGAAAATTGGGTAACCTACAACACCACAGATTATCCGGATATGGTGAGCGACAACATCAAGGTGATTCGCGCGATGAACAATGGAGATATTTGGATAGGTACGGACGTCGGTGCCTGCCGATTTGATGGGGCAGCTTGGACCACGTTTGACACTTCAAATGGCCTCAATCACAACAAAGTTTTAAGTATTGACGAAGCAGAAAACGGGGTTATTTGGATTGGGACTCAGACCGGTATTTCTTACTTTGATGGCTCTGAATGTAGTTCGATCGCTTCTCCACACTGGAGTGGTGTCAACGTGACAATCGCTGAAGCGCCAGATCACATATGGTTTGGGTCGCCCATAGGTGGAATTACATTTTATGATGGGGTAGAGTACACGTCATATGACAGTTCTGACGGGTTGCTCAGCAACAATACAACGGATTTGTTGTTTGACAACGATGGCAACAAATGGGTGGGCACAGGTGTAGGGATTTCTGTTTTGGATGAAACAAACGTCCTTGTTACTCAGTTTACACAAATGTATATTTTACCTCCTCCTGATACATTAAACCAAATCGTAGATTTGGACATGGATTCTGAAGGTAGAATCTGGGCGGGTATCTATGTCGGATACTTGGGGGTCGGTGGTGTGGCAATGTGGGATGGAAATGAGTGGATTGATTATGATGAATCGGATAGTTTGGTGGGACCAAATATCCGAGGACTCGCAATAGATTCTTTTGACAACGTCTGGGTGGCAACGGGCAGTGGCGTGTCAAAAATCGGCGATCAAACGAGTGAGATTAATGACATTCAGGAAACAAAAATTTCTGTATATCCGAATCCCTCGAATGGAACATTCACAGTCGCTCTGGGAGATTGTTGGGAATCGTGTAGCATGTCTGTATTTGACACACAAGGTCGTCTGATTCAAAACGAAAGTGTTCTCAATTCAAGTGAAATAAATCTGGAGATTCAAGGAGAACCGGGCCCATATTTAATTCACATTTTGAAGGGGAACCACCCAGGACATCTGGAGGTTATTTCTGTGATGAAGTTTTAACCGCCTTTGAGGTTATTTTTTCTTCTGGAAGGTTTTTGCCATGTAAACGATGTCACCATTGGAAAAGGAGTTGTATATTTTTGATCCTTTTACACCTGAAAATTCACGAAAAGAAGCCTTTAGTAAACCGGGGACATGTTCTGCAATCAGTTTTAATTTCCTGTCGTGGATGCGATCTAGAGCGCGAACAACATCTTGCGAGATAATTCTCTCCGTCTTACATTCCCAACCTGGACGTTCAAACATTTTTTCCAGATCAGAGATCTTCTCTTTCGGTCGAAAATCCACCCAGCTAAACCAACCTCCCGGCTTAAGTACGCGAATGACTTCCTCGAAAAACAATTGTTGATCGCCATAGCAATGAGATGACTCCACATTAATGATCGCATCGAATGTGTCGTTTGGGAAATCTAATTTCTCAGCATCTCCTTGGACAAATGAAAGTGTCTTTAAATTTTTGTGCATCTGGGTTGCCAAATCAACAGCATTCTGAGAGTAGTCTAATCCGACCATGGTCTCAGGTTTGTGATATTCAGTCACAAAAGCAGCGCCTCCACCTCTTCCAGACCCTATTTCTAAGGCTTTAAGGCCACGAATTGGAATGGACGATGCCGCGGTGTCATACAGTTGAATAAACAATCTGTTGTCCTCATCTTTTTTCTCCAGTACGGTATGTTTTGTGGTGTCGGCATCTTCATATCCATAGTTCATAAATGACCAGAGGTCTTCATGTCCACTTTTCGCTAACCTTTGGTACCACCACTTCCAGAAGGCCTTTTGCGTACTGGGAAACATTTTCATAAGTGAAAGTAAGAAATGTGTCATTGTAATTTAGTTGTTGTTGTTGTTGTTCCTCTTTCTCCTTTTTAAAGTAGAAAGGGTAATCCCCACGCTTCAGCATCATGCATGCTTGTGTGTTATTGTTGCCAAACCACTTTTCGGCTACCATCCTTGAGCAATGCGATGCAAAACTGTCCGGAAGGTGGTCCATGTTGTAACTGTCGTCCCATGAGGTCATACCAACATTGAATTTTTGAACGAGATTGATGATCGTTATCGGACAAGTTTAAAATTGAGGTGGAGGAATCTGACCATGTGATCGGATAGCTGCATGCTACTATTTGAGGGAGACCTGCAAATAAACCAATCAAAAGATTGAGTTGTCCTGAGAATGGAGAGGGAAGTGACGAAGGTAGAATGAGGTAACGTGTTTCATTCATATTGGGCCCTATGCCGTAAACATTTGGTGCGGAATTTAACGCTTCTGAAGCGATGATCATCCCCTCTGCGTCCATCAATTGAAACCCAGCATACGGAAAGGTATAGCTCGTTGAGTATGTCGTGGACATGGAAATCGTGACAATCCCAGGTGTGTCATATTCAGGCTCTACGACTGAGTTTACAGTGACAATGATGGAATCACAAAGCTCATTTGGATTAAATTCACCCTCTCCACATGCGTTTTCACATTCTGCCAATGTGTCAAAAGGCACCACACCACCACATCCACCCCATGTAAAAGAATCGCAAGATTGTGAATCTTGATTGAAGTAATATGCCTCTATCGCAGCAAAACATGGTCCCGGGTCTGGTGCCAGATCACAAGCTGATTGCGCGTATCCGGCCTCTCCAAGGATCGCTAGGATCATAAAAATAGAGGCCCGAAGATTGATTTTCATGTATTTCAAGATATTAATATAGGTTAATAATTGTAGAATCAATCTTTTTTATATTGCAGTTATGAATAGGATTAAATTTATTAAAGGCACGATTGCATCTGGTTTGGCTTTTTTTGCTGCGCCTTTTATTCATTCAGCATCGTCACAGAATACAGCGTCCACATATGACAGGCTGCGAGAAAACATAGGATTCAATCATGTACCCAATAATGAAATCACGACGATGAATACAGTCTTACACAAAGCACATACAAGAGGTTCAGCGGATCATGGTTGGTTGAAAGTAAACCACACGTTCAGTTTTGCCAATTATCACAACCCAGAGCGGATGCATTTCGGCGTGCTACGCGTACTCAATGATGACTCGATTGCTGGTGGTAAGGGTTTTAACACACATCCCCATGACAATATGGAAATCATAACGATTCCTTTACAGGGAGATCTTGAACACAAAGACAACATGGGCAATGGCACGGTGATCAAAAGTGGTGATGTGCAGGTCATGAGTGCTGGAACAGGAATCACACACAGTGAGTTTAATGCGAGTCAGGAATTTGACGTCAAGGTTTTGCAGATTTGGCTTTTCCCCAACAAAAAGAATGTCACACCGAGGTATGATCAACAAGCCATCAGAGACCTTGAAGTTGAGAATGAATTCTCTCAGATTTTATCACCAAATGAAGCTGATCAAGGTGTCTGGATCCATCAGAATGCGTGGTTCAGTGTCGGAGCGTTCAGTGAGAAAAAGTCTACGGAGTATATTTTAAATGCTGAGAACAACGGCGTTTATGCATTCATCATAGAGGGTGAAGCTACGATTGAGGGGCAGAAGTTAGAAAAGCGAGATGGGTTTGGTATTTGGGACACCGCTTCTATTTCTATCACAGTTGAAAAAGCTTCCAGAATTTTATTGATGGAAGTTCCAATGACAATTTAAGTTCACGATTGTCACGCGTTACTGGTGCTTGATTGGCTAATTTTGCCCCATGAAAAAAGCCGCAGTATTTTTATATGTGATTGTCGGTATTTTTCTAATTCTGGGTGTGTCACTTTATCTGTTTATTCAGTCTTCGTCCACAGATTATAATTTTGAGATCTTGTCGTCTCATATAGAGCATGATGTTAGAATTGTGTTCGATGACATGGCCGTCCCGCACATTTATGCTGAATCAGAGACAGATGCCATGTTTGCCCTTGGGTATGTGCATGCTTCAGAGCGGTTGTGGCAGATGGATTTGCTTAGACGCGCAGGTGGAGGTGAGTTGTCCGAGCTCCTTGGCGCTGACATGGTCGAGAACGATCGGTACTTGAGAACACTTGGGATGAGAGATGCAGCGATCAAGGACGCCGCAGAGTTTGAGTACACGTCGTCAGAAAAAACCAAGTCTGCTGCACTTGCTTATTTAAAAGGCGTAAATACATTTATAGGTGAAGAAAACTATCCCGTTGAGTATTTACTTTTAGGGGCGACTCCTCAGGAGTTTAAAACTTTGGACATGTACAAAGTCGCTGGATTTATGGCCTATAGTTTTGCCATTCACATTAAAACGGAGCCCATCGTTGATTGGATTAAAACGAATGTCGATTCGACTTATTTGTCAGATGTTGCATTAGGGGTGCAGGGGTTCACAAAAATCCCAACCCAAAACGCTTCTGTCGATGTTGCGGCATACTCTGATTTGGCAAATCGCTTAGATGAGAAATTGCCAGTGCCTCAATTTATAGGATCGAATGCGTGGGTCATCTCAGGTTCGAAAACAAAATCAGGAGCGGTGTTGTTTTCCAACGACACGCATATGAAGTACGCCTCGCCTTCCGTTTGGTATGAAGCACATGTGATCACTCCCGAGTTGGAATATTATGGAAATCACATCGCGGGAGTCCCATTTCCGCCCTTGGGTCACACAAAAGATAGGGCTTGGGGCATTACGATGTTTGTGAATGACGACATCGATTTGTACAAGGAAACACTCATCGGGGACCAATACTTATACGATGGAAAACGCTTTGACTTGGATGTTAGAACTGAGGTCATTCATGTGGCGGGCGGAGCGGATGTTGCGTTCGAGGTGAGAAGCACCATGCATGGGCCTTTGATTTCGGACAGTGTGTCTATGTGGTGGACCTATATGAAGTATCCGGAAAACCGAATCCAAGAGGCCTTCTACGGTCTCTCAAGAGCAGAAAGCATGGCTGAGGTTCAACAGTCTGCGTCTTTGTTTCACGCACCGGGATTGAATGTCATGCATGGAGACATTGCGGGGAATATAGCTTGGTGGGCTGCCGCCAAACTTCCCATCCGATCTGCGACAGCAGACTCTAAATCTATTCAAGATGGATCCCTTGCTGAAAACGATATCCTCGGGTGGTATGATTTCTCTAAAAACCCCCAAACAATCAATCCTGAACGTGGTTTCATTTTCTCTACGAACAACGCCCCAGAGGATGTCGATGGCGTGCATTATCCGGGGTATTACTATGCCGGGAATACGCGTGCGGCATCAATCATTACAGCGCTGTCTACGGACAAATCGGACTGGACCATGGAAGACTCTCAAGAAATGCAAATGAGCACGCATTCTCCTGTTTATGAGGGCAACTGTAAGATGATGTGTGCGTACGCTGCGGAAAATAATTTCGAAGGCGTATATGCCGAGTATTTCGAAAAAATGAAAGATTGGAGAGGCACGCACGACATGGAAGAGGTCGAGCCGACGATTTATTACAGATGGATGCACGCTGTGATTAAGGATGTTTTTAAAGATGAATTGGGGGAGGAGAAATACCTCACGTTCAGGGGGACGATTGTGTGTGAAAACACATTCCCGCTGGTGCTCCAGAACAGTGCTTCGCCATGGTGGGACGATCAAAACACCGATGAAATTGAATCAGCCAGACAGATTATAATCAGCGCTTTTCGAACTGCGATGGATGAAATCATTGAAGATAGAGGCGAAGACGCTTCGACTTGGCAATATGGAAAAATCCACCATCTCACGCACAAACACGCGATGGGGGAGGTTGAGATTTTAGATGATCTATTTAATGTAGGGAGGTATGACGTTCCATCGGCAAAAGACGCGCTGTGTAAATATGAATTCAAGTTAACCGATACTGTGGATTTCGAAGTGTTCTCAGGTCCAGCAATGCGGGTTTCGGTGGATTTTGGTGATGTAAACGCCTCAGAAAGCATTCTCCCTACCGGACAATCTGGCAATGTATTCAGTCCCTATTACGACAACCAAGCGGACATGTATCATTCAGGGGAGTTTCGCAAGCAGAGAATGAATCAAGAGGAGATAGAAGGCGTGAAAATAGGGGAGTCATTTATTCGTGTTCAATAAATTAACAGCAAACATTTTATAATCTTACGACCATGAAAGTAATTGTATTAGGAGCAGGCCTTGTAGGTGCCCCCATGGCTTTTGACCTTGCCAAGGGCGCAGAGTTTGACGTCACGGTAGCAGACATCAGCCACAAGAACTTAGAGAAATTTACGGGTCACAACATTGCGACTGCGGCGGTTGATTTGGACGATGAGCATGCACTTTTGGAGGTGCTGAAAAACCAGGATTTGGTCTTGAATGCTGTTCCCGGATTTATGGGGTATCGCACCACAGAACGCATTTTAAAGGCGGGTAAAAATGTGGTAGACATCTCCTTTTTTCCTGAAGATGCATTGACGTTAGATGGTTTGGCAAAAGCAAACGGCGTGACAGCGATTGTGGATTGCGGAGTGGCTCCAGGGATGAGTAACATCCTTCCCGGATATGTGGATTCTATTTTAGACCAAACCGATTCCATTTTAATCTATGTCGGCGGGTTACCTAAGGTGCGAGAGCTTCCTTACGAGTACAAAGCTGTGTTTTCACCCATCGATGTTATTGAAGAATATACACGTCCCGCGCGTTATATTGAGAATGGAAAGCTTGTGACAATGCCCGCTTTGTCAGAGCCGGAATTGCTTCATTTTGATAAGGTTGGCACGCTTGAGACGTTTAACAGCGATGGAATAAGATCCCTTTCCAAGACCATGCCTCACATCCCCAATATCAAAGAAAAAACACTGCGTTACCCAGGTCACATCAGGTTGATGGAGATTATGCGAGAAGCGGGGTTTTTCAGCTCGGAACCCACAGAAGTAAACGGGGTAGATATTCGCCCCATTGACCTTACTGCGAAGCTCCTGTTCCCGCAATGGGAACTTAAGCCTGGAGAAGTTGATTACACGATCATGCGCATAGAAGTCGCTGGTGTCCGCAACGGCAAGCCAGAGCGACATACCTATACCCTTTTTGATGAATACTGCCCTGAAACGAAGGTTCACAGTATGGCGCGTACAACTGGTTATACTGCGACGATGGCAATCAGAATGCTCGCTCAAGGTTTATACGATGAGAAAGGTATTATCGTTCCAGAGTTTATAGGCAAGAATCACGCGTGTGTGAAGTTTATCCTTGATGGACTTGCGGATCGTGGGGTGAACTATGAATTAGAGATAGATTCTGTCAATGTTGTTAAATAAGGTTGAACACTGTGTGCTTTATGTTATTTTTCCTTACAAAGTGGCGTAGTGTTTCATAGATTTACAGTCAAAATCATAGCGCGCTTTTATAAATGAGAAATTCTATTCTTGTATGTTTTAAACTGCTGATTATCAGCGCTCTCTTTTTGTGCGGATGCGGTGGTGATGGCAAAGTCATCGATGCGATTGGAAGTGATGCTTCAGGGACAGGTATTTTTACAGGCAACAAATCACCTGAATCTTCAAAAAGTGAATCTTATCAGGTAAAAGCCATAGAAGTTCTCCAAACCTCGAAGTACTCGTATTTGAAGGTTGAAGGAGAAGGTGACGGGTTACGTGTGGGAGAACCCTATTGGATCGCTACGCTGAAGAACGATTTCATCGCTGGCGAAGAATATATTTATACAGGTCGTTTGTTTAAGAACGATTTCGAAAGCAAGGAATTTGGAAGAGTATTTGATCAAATATATTTGGTCTCTTTCATTGAAAAGGCAAACAAGACAGCGCCGATGGCTTTGTCAGGTGAAGGTGTCATTTCTATTGCAGACATTGTGTCTAATGCTTCAAGTTTTGCTGGAAAAAAGGTCAAGGTTCAAGGTGAAGTCATGAAAGTTAATGATGCCATTATGGACAGGAATTGGATTCATTTGGCAGATGGGTCAGCGGATGACTATGACTTTGTAATCACTTCTAATGTGAGTGTCTCTGTGGGACAAACAGTTGCATTTGAAGGTTTGATTTCGACAGACAAAGATTTCGGTGCTGGTTACACGTATGCGCTACTTATGGAGGATGCGGTTACAATTAAATAAACGAAAGTGAAACGATTTTTTTCTACTTCTTTTGCGGGAATCTACATTCTGGTATTTGCTGTTGCAATTGGAGTTGCAACGTTTATAGAGAATGATTTTGGGACCAGTTCGGCCATGAAGCTCGTCTTTCAAGCGAAGTGGTTTGAAGTGTTGTTGATATTGTTCTCCATCACACTCGTTGTCAATGTGGTGAAATATAAAATGATTCCACAAAAGCGTTGGGCGCTGGTTATCTTTCATTTGTCAATGGTAATGATCCTTGTAGGTGCTGGCGTAACCAGGTATTTTGGTTATGAAGGGACGATGCATATCCGTGAGGGCGAGTCGTCAAATACCATCCTTTCTCGTGCCTCATATTTAAATTTCCAGGCGACCTCCAATGGGAATAACTATGAATTCAGTGAGCCAGTTCTCTTTTCGGCAATAGGAAGCAACGCCTTCTATGAGAAGTACAATGTGGCAGGCCGTGCAGTGGAGGTGGAGGTGATGGACATTTTGCCAAACCCCGCAAACATCCTTGCGCAGTCTGCTTCAGGTCAGCCTATTGTAAAGATTGTATACGGTGGGAGTGGTTCCAGGCAAGAGTTTTACATCGGAGAGGGAGAGAGAAGGACGCTTTTTGGGCTGAATTTCGACTTCAGTCAATCCCTAGAGGATTCATCAGTTGTAGATTTCTCTGAGGCACCGACTGATTTTAATATTTATTTTTCAGACGGAGATTTGTTTTTCAAATCACGTACGGATTTGTCTGAGATGGTCATGATTAGCCAAACTCAGTCAGCGCTCTCTGCAAATCAAGTTCATCCGCTTAAGCTCAGATCTCTCTATGATACGGGCGACAAAGGGTTTGTCTTTGGAGATTTTCTGCCATCGGGCGAACTCAAGTTGACCAGTACGGGACGGAAGCTGGAGAACAGTTCAACCATAGGGATTTCTTTGAAAGTCACAATTGATGATGTTGCGTTTGAACGTTACATCTTCGGACGCAATGGTGGAGAAGGTCGTGCAGAAGTCTTTCAAGTTGATGGGATGGACTTTTCGGCCAGTTTCGGCTCAAAAAGAATCCAACTCCCGTTCAGTATCTATCTGAACGATTTCATTATGGACAGATATCCAGGGACGCAAAGCCCCGCGTCTTATGCCAGTGAAGTCACTTTAATTGACGACAGAGATCAAATTCGAGGAGACCACAGAATCTTCATGAACAACGTCTTAGATCACGATGGTTTTCGGTTTTTCCAATCTTCCTTTGACCCAGATGAAAAAGGGACATACCTAAGTGTGAATCACGATTACTGGGGAACCATGATTACCTATTTTAGTTATGCCTTTTTCACTTTGGGACTTGTCATGGTTTTCTTCAGCAAAAAGACGAGGTTTTATATCCTATCCCAAAAATTAAAAACACTTCAAGACAAGCGGTTTATCTTCCTGGCTTTGGTCTGTGTTTCTAGTTTCCTATCACAGCCCGCAATCGCACAGGAGTCTATCAAACCAGTGCTCCCTGAATTGTATTATGTTGACGATGACCATGCCACGTTGTTTAATACGGTGATCGTTCAGGATTTTAAGGGTCGCATGAAGCCCATGCAGACGCTTTCGAATGAACTC
>JAPKBK010000015.1 GCA_028823435.1 Flavobacteriales bacterium | reverse complement strand
CAGTCATCCCCGTTTTCAATATTGCACATTGCAACCTCTTCTTCGTGGGTAAGCTCAGGAGCCTTTGCAGGCTCGTCCTCTACTTTGTACTTCTTGTCTATTGTAAACTTAATTGCATCTACAGCAGCCTTTGTACGGAGGTAATACATTCCAGTTTTAAGGCCGATTTTCCATGCGTGGAAGTGCATAGACGTTAGCTTGGAATTTGTCGCATTCTCCATAAAGATATTTAAGGATTGGCTTTGGCATATGTAAGCGCCACGATCGGCTGCCATATCTAAAATAGAGCGTTGCGAAATCTCCCATGCAGTACGGTACAGAAGCTTGATGTTGTCAGGAATCTCGTTGATGTTCTGAACAGATCCGTTCGCGGCAATCAGACGATTCTTCATGTCATCATCCCAAAGTCCAAGCTTGACCAGATCTCTAAGTAGGTGTTTGTTCACCACGATGAACTCACCTGACAATACACGGCGTGTGTAAATATTCGAGGTATATGGCTCAAAGCACTCGTTGTTGCCAAGTATCTGAGCGGTTGATGCGGTAGGCATAGGTGCCAGTAACAAAGAATTACGCATTCCGTGCTTTTGAATCTCTTCTTTAAGAACATCCCACTCCCAACGATCGGAAGGCGTAACATCCCACAAATCGAATTGAAGTTTCCCCTCAGAGGCTGGTGAGCCTTTGAATGTCTCGTATGCACCATCTTCTTTTGCCAGATCTTTTGAAGCTGTGCATGACGCATAATAAAGTGTTTCGAAAATCTCTTTATTGAGTGTCTTTGCTTCGTCAGAGTCAAACGCGTGACGCATTAAAATAAAGACATCAGCGAGTCCCTGGATACCAATTCCGATTGGACGGTGGCGCATATTAGAATTACGTGCTTCAACGACTGGGTAGTAATTTCTGTCGATAATGCAATTTAAATTCTTTGTAATCTGGTAAGTGACTTCAAATAGTTTTTCGTGATCGAATTTACCATCAGAAGTTACAAACTTAGGAAGCGCTACAGATGCGAGATTGCAAACCGCAACTTCGTCTGGTGCAGTGTACTCAATAATTTCTGTACAGAGATTTGATGAGCGAATCGTTCCAAGATTCTTCTGGTTTGATTTGGCATTTGCCGCATCCTTGAAAAGCATATAAGGCGTTCCCGTCTCTACTTGGCTGTCTAGAATTTTAAACCAAAGCTCTTGCGCTTTAATCGTTTTACGACCTCTGCCTTCTTTTTCGTATTTGGTGTAAAGCGCTTCAAACTCTGCACTGTGCGTTTCAGGAAGACCAGGGCATTCGTTGGGACACATTAACGTCCAATCCCCATTTTCCTCCACTCTTTTCATAAAGAGATCCGGAATCCACAAAGCATAGAAAAGATCGCGTGCACGTTGCTCTTCTTTTCCATGGTTTTTACGCATTTCGAGAAAGTCAAAAACATCGGCATGCCAAGGTTCCAGATACATCGCAAACGACCCTTTGCGTCTGCCACCTCCTTGGTCCACGTAACGTGCTGTATCGTTGAACACGCGAAGCATAGGGACAATTCCATTTGATGTTCCGTTCGTGCCTTTGATATAAGATCCTTTTGCACGGATGTTATGCATCGCAAGACCGATACCTCCAGCGCTTTGAGAAATTTTTGCGCACTGCTTTAAGGTGTCGTAGATCCCTGAGATACTGTCTTCTTTCATTGTCAGAAGAAAGCAACTGGACATTTGTGGCTTAGGCGTACCTGCATTAAAAAGGGTCGGAGTCGCATGCGTGAACCACCCTTCACTAAGCATGTTGTAGGTCTTCACCACAGACTCTAAATCGTCCTTGTGAATGCCCACACTTACTCTCATAAGCATTTGTTGCGGACGTTCAGAGATTTCACCGTTCATCTTTAACAAATACGAACGCTCTAAGGTTTTAAAACCAAAGTAATCATAGCTAAAATCTCGGTCGTAAATGATTTGCGAATCAAGAAATTCAGCGTTCTCTTGAATGATCTCGTGAACATCCTCAGCGAGCAAACTGGCAGGGTCGTTTGTGACGGGGTCCACATAGTTGTAAAGGTCATTCATGGTCTCTGCGAATGACTTCTTTGTCGCCTTGTGCAGGTTGCTCACAGCAATGCGACTCGCAAGAGAAGCATAGTCTGGATGAGTGACAGCATTTGTGGCCGCAACTTCTGCTGCAAGGTTGTCTAATTCAGTCGTGGATACGCCGTCATAAACGCCTTCTATCACCCTCATAGCCACACGCTGTGGGTCGACGGATTCATGGAGACTATAACAAAGTTTTTTAATTCGAGCTGTAATCTTGTCGAATTGGACAAGTTCACGCTTTCCGTCGCGTTTAATTACGTACATGACAAATATCTTGAGGGTGGTTCAGGCAATTCAAAAAAAAAATTCACTTAAAAGTCAGCGTCAATACTGAAGCTTTTCGCGTCTTCAGATCCATGATTCATCACGCCAGCTTTTTGGTATTCACCCACTCTTTTCTCGAAGAAATTGGTTTTTCCTTGAAGTGAAATCATATCCATAAAGTCAAATGGGTTTGTTGTGTTGTAGATTTTTTCGTTTCCGAGTTCTACAAGCAATCTGTCAGCCACAAACTCAATGTATTGCTGCATGAGATCGGCATTCATTCCAATGAGGCGAACAGGGAGCGCTTCTGTCACAAACTCTTTCTCCATGTCTACTGCATCTGTAATGATTTTCTGAACAGTGGCTTTAGGAAGCTTGTTGACGAGGTGATTGTTGTACAGGAGGCAAGCAAAGTCGCAATGCATGCCTTCGTCACGAGAAATAAGCTCGTTTGAGAAGGTGAGTCCAGGCATAAGGCCACGTTTCTTCAGCCAAAAAATGGAGCAAAAACTTCCACTGAAGAAAATACCTTCTACAGCGGCAAAGGCTACGAGACGTTCTGCAAAACTACCATTGTCAATCCATCTTAATGCCCATTCTGCTTTTGTCTTTACAAACGGCAGCGTTTCAATCGCGTTAAAGAGTTTGTTTTTCTCCTCACGATCTTGAATGTATGTGTCAATCAAAAGCGAGTAAGTCTCGGAGTGAATGTTTTCCATCATTATTTGGAAACCATAGAAGAATTTTGCCTCGGTGTACTGAACTTCTGAAACAAAGTTCTCAGCTAAATTTTCATTGACAATACCATCAGACGCAGCGAAGAAAGCGAGAACGTTTTTAATGAAGAAACGCTCGTCGTCATTCAGTTTGTCATTCCAATCTACAAGATCCGAAGACAAATCAATCTCCTCTGCGGTCCATATGCTCGCTTCTTGTTTTTTGTATTCAGCCCAAATATCATCATGCTCAATAGGAAACAAAACAAATCGGTTCGGATTGTCTGTTAAAATGGGTTCAGTCACCATGGTGTTTTCGGGTAAGACCTCTTCAATCGCGGTTTGAGTGTCAATTACGTTTGTTGTCTTCTCGTTTTCGAGATCGTTAATATTAGAGGTGGGTTGGTCCATGTCTATTGACTTTAAAGGCGCTAATGAATACAGTTTCGGGTGTCTACAAGACCTCACAGAGGGGGTCTTTATCGACATCTCAAAGAAACGTTTAGACCCTCATATACGCAAGCCTATTTCATTCACATTTACATGTAGTTTTTAACACTCTTGTTAATAACTAATACGAAGTCGCTGTCTGTCAGATGTTAAGGAGGTGTTTGTTAGGATGAACAGATGGCGGTTTTGACCAAATCCACTGTTTTTTTGGCACGATTCTTTCTGACGATAAAAGCATGATTCAATCGAGGTCTATGTGGGGCAGTGGTTGCGTACTTTTGCACAATGCTTAAAGGGCTTTTAAAAATATTTCTTGGTGACAAATCATCAAGTGACCTGAAAGAAATTCAGCCAATCGTCGATGAAATACTGATCGCCGAAAAGGAACTTCTGTCTGTTTCTGCAGATGAACTTCGTGCGAAAACATCACTGCTGCGTTCTCGGATAACAGATTTTGTCTCGGGATTGCAAAATGAAATTGATACTTTACTCGAACAGGCTGCATCTATGCCCGAGTCAAACCTCGATGCGAAAGAAGCCGTTTTTGATAGCGTTGACAAACTCGAAGACGAAATCAATACGCAGCTCGAAGTTGTTTTGGCAGAAATTCTTCCAGAAGCGTTTGCAATCATGAAAGAAACGGCAAAACGCTTTTCTGCTGAAGAGGATATCGAGGTCACCGCTTTGGATTTTGACAAAGACATCGCTGCATCTCGTGATATGGTATCCATAAGGGGAGACAAAGCGTATTGGTCAAAACATTGGAAAGCAGCAGGCACTGATGTTGCTTGGGACATGGTTCACTACGATGTACAGCTCGTGGGTGGCGTCGCTTTACATCGAGGCAGTGTTGCTGAGATGCATACAGGTGAAGGAAAAACGCTTGTGGCGACACTTCCAGTCTTCTTGAATGCGCTCACAGGCAGAGGTGTTCATCTTGTGACGGTGAATGATTATTTGGCACGCAGAGATTCGGAGTGGATGGGACCTATTTATGAATTCCATGGTTTGACAGTAGATTGTATTGACAGGCATCAACCAAACAGTGAGGCGCGTCGAGAGGCATATAAGTGTGACATCACGTTTGGTACAAACAACGAGTTTGGATTTGATTACTTGAGAGACAACATGGCCCAAAAGCCAGAGATGCTTGTACAGCGCCGACATCACTATGCCATTGTGGATGAGGTAGACTCGGTACTTATTGACGAAGCGAGAACGCCGCTTATTATTAGTGGACCCACTCCCAAAGGGGATGAGCAGGAATTTGAAGCCCTAAAGCCGATGGTTGTTAAGCTTCTTCAGGTTCAGCAAAAAGCAGTTCAGGCCTTCTTGCTCGAGGCGAAGAATCTTTTAAAGGACAATCTGTCAAAAAGTGAAAAAGAAATTGCGGGACTTGCGCTTTACAGAGCGTTCCGTGGACTTCCTAAGTCCAAGCCGCTGATTAAGTTTCTCAGCAATGAAGGCATGCGTCAATTGCTTCTTAAAGTTGAGGCGATTTATCTTTCAGATAATCAAAAGGAAATGCACAAGGCAGATGCCGAACTTTTCTTTGTGATTGACGAGAAACAGAATCAGATTGAACTTTCAGAAAAAGGAATCGTCTTTCTAACGCAAGGGATGGATGACGATGCTTTCTTCACAATGCCAGACATTGCGACAGAGCTTGTAAACGTCGATAACTCTTCTGCATCTGATGACGACAAGCTTGCAAAGAAGCAAGAGGTCATGCAAGATTACGGGGTGAAATCATCACGGATCCATTCCATGAATCAACTGCTGAAAGCATACACGTTATTTGAAATGGACATCGAGTACGTGATCATGGATAACAAGGTGAAGATTGTCGATGAGCAAACAGGTCGTATTATGGACGGTCGTCGTTATTCAGACGGACTTCACCAAGCGATAGAGGCAAAGGAAAACGTAAAAATTGAAGCAGCAACACAGACCTATGCGACAGTCACCCTGCAGAATTTCTTCAGGATGTATCACAAGCTGGCTGGGATGACAGGTACTGCGGAGACTGAGGCAGGCGAGTTTTGGGATATTTATAAATTAGATGTAAAGGTCATTCCTACGAACAGACCTATTGCAAGAGACGATAAAGAAGACCTCGTATACAAAACAAAGCGGGAGAAGTACAATTCTGTCATTGACCATGTGTCCATTTTGAGTAAAGCTGGTCGTCCAGTTCTTGTCGGAACCACAACAGTCGAAGTGTCAGAATTGCTTTCTAGAATGCTTGATATGCGCGGACTGGATCACCAAGTTCTGAATGCAAAACGTCATCAGCAGGAGGCCGAAGTCGTCACACGCGCGGGTCAAGCAGGGACCATTACGATTGCCACGAACATGGCTGGTCGTGGTACAGACATTAAGTTGAGTCAACAAGTGAAAAAAGATGGTGGTCTTGCCATTGTCGGAACTGAACGTCATGACTCACGACGTGTAGACAGACAACTTAGAGGTCGATCCGGACGTCAAGGAGACCCAGGTTCGTCTCAGTTTTATGCGTCTTTAGAAGATGATCTCATGCGTCTTTTCGGCTCCGATCGCGTTGCGAAGATGATGGATCGAATGGGGCATAAAGACGGCGAAGTCATTCAGCACAAAATGATCTCGAAATCTATTGAGCGTGCCCAGACGAAAGTAGAGGAAAACAATTTCGGGATTCGCAAGCGTCTTCTTGAGTATGACGACGTGATGAATGCGCAACGTGAAGTGATTTACAAGCGCAGAAGAAATGCACTGAAGGGAGACAGAATCAGGACTGATATTGCAAATATGTTCTTTGAATTGGTGGAGGGAAATGTAGATTCGACACACCTAAATAAAGATTATGACGGCTTTCGATTTGCAATGATTTCTAATTTCGGCATGGAAGCTCCGGTTTCTGAAAGAGAATTTGAATCGTCAAGCACAGATGATTTGGTTTATATGTGCTATAAAAAATCGGAAGCACACTACAGAGATAAAATTGCAGAATTGGCGAGAAGGGCCCATCCTGTAATTCAAAAAGTACACGACGATGACACAAACGACTTCGAGAATATCCTCGTTCCGTTTACAGATGGTCGTAAGACGATTCAAATAAGTGCAAACATTCATGAGAGTGTAGCGACTGAGGGGCAGAGTGTCATGAAAACGTTGGAGAAGCAAATTGTCCTTGTTATCATTGATCAACATTGGAAAGAGCATCTCAGATCTATGGATGACCTTCGAACAAATGTTCAGCATGCCCGCCACGAACAGAAAGATCCCCTTTTAATTTACAAGTTTGAGTCATATGAGCTTTTCAAGCAGATGATCCAAAAGATAAATGCTGAGGTTGCATCCTTCTTGATGAAATGTACGATCCCCACAAACACAGGTGAACAGCCTGCTCGCCAAGCAAAAAGGCAAGCCGCGACGCCTTTGGGTACGACCTCAAAAGCAGGGGTGCAAAACATCGCTCAGCAAAATTTGGCTGGAGGCGCTCCAAGAGGCGGTTCGATTTCTCCTGGCCAACCGAGCATGTCTCAGGGACAAGCCCGTCCCAAGCCTGTAGCTCCTATTCGAACAGAGAAGAAAGTTCAGCCCAATTCTCCTTGCCCATGTGGTTCAGGGAAGAAGTATAAGAAGTGTCACGGCTAGTCAGACGATAAGATCTCTTTCGGGGTCTTGATTTTTAAGCCACACGTTTCCTTCATTAGTTTTGAAAACAGGCGACATGTTTCGGGCGTTTGGACACTGTCGGTGGTATGTACCAGCAAGTCGAATGATTCAAGAGGCGTCCCGTTTTTTGTAAGCTGAGAGATTCTTTTGGTCCAAAGCTTTAACCTTTCCTCATCAGATGTGTGCCCATCGTATCCTCCAAACCTGACGATTAAGAATTTTGTGGTCAGCCTCATGTGTAATGCATCTCGCCTGCCTGCGGTATCGCTAATTACGGCACCTATGCCAAGTTCTGACAACAGTTGCCACATCATCTCGGCATCTTTGCCTCCCGCAAACCATTCCGGGTGACGAAATTCAATGGCCATTTTTAAGTCCCTCGGCCACGCTTTTAAATATGCCACAAGTTTCTCACTGTGCTTGGGTGCGTAATGTGGGGGAAGTTGTAAAAATGCAGTGCCAAGTTTGTTTCCAAGTGCTGAGATTCCAGCAATAAAATCGTCTGTCGGACCCTCACAATTTCCAAACCGTCTGTAATGAGAGATTATTGCGGGAAACTTGGGGCAGAAGATAAAACCATCCGGCATTTCATCAGCCCATGCGGCCATCTTTTCAGGGGAGTAAATTCTATAGTGCGTCGCATTAAATTCAAGCGAACCAAATTGTCTTCCGTAATGACCGGCCCATGTTCGCATCGGATCTTTCTCAGGATAGACCTTGCCTCTCCAAGGCCTCACAGTCCACATTGTACCCCCCGCCCTTACAGCAGTTAAAACCTGACTTGGATTGTCGTTTTTTTCAGTCGTCCTCCACTCAATTTGGCATTCGGGCAACGTCCAGTCTATGCCTTCAAGTTCCTGAGGTGTATCTAGTTTTCCAAACTTCACGCTACGAATCTAACTCCTACACTTGTGAATTACACGATGAAACCCACGATATTCATTCGGTTATTGGTGTGATGATTTTTACGAGAAAATTTCTAAGTCAAGCTTTACTCGAGGGGATAGCGCCCCTGACTTGTCTCACGTGCGCCAAACCTATTCCGTTTGAAGCCCATGTTGCTGGCGTGTGCAGTTTTTGTGTCATGGACTGGGGGATTTTCGAGTCAGACGAGACTTCTGTAACGTTGTTTCGAGAACGGTTTTATGCGGAGTGGATCGCAGTGGGTTTCCGACTTCGGGAGTCAGGAACAAGCGCCATAATCCACAGATGCAAATACGGAGGGGACCCGAAATGCATCAAGATACTTGGAAGTTGGATGGCGCGCAGGTGGCCTCCTCCTCCGAGTGGATCTGTTTTGACGCCTGTTCCCATTCATTGGAAAAGAAGATTACAGCGCGGATATAACCAAGCACAGCTTTTTGCAGATGGCATGGCCGAGGTTTGGGGAGTCGAGGTTGATACTGGCGCCCTCATTCGGGTACAGCATGGAAAATCTTTAACGGGATCAAGTAGACAAGGTCGTGGAGAAGCTTTAAAACAGACCTATGGATTCGACCACAAAGTTTTGTCAGCGCAACGTCCTGTCATACTTGTGGATGATGTTTTGACGACTGGCGCAACGCTAAGGGCATGTAGAGATATTTTAGAAAAACAAGGGCGAAAAGTAGTGGGTGCAGCCGTTCTTGCGATGGCTTGATGAGGGAGTATATTTGCCCCAGACACAGATGGGATTACAATCAGACATAGTAGATCAGGTTCGCGCACTTATTGCTGGGGAGGAGAATGTTGTGGCAAATCTCGCGAACACAAGTGCCCAGTTGATGGCTGTGACATCGTGGCATTGGGTGGGGTTTTATCTCGTTGATAAAACGAAAAACGAATTGGTCCTGGGACCGTTTCAAGGGCCTGTCGCCTGTACAAGGTTAAGTATGGGCCGTGGGGTTTGTGCCAAATCATGGGCGCTGAAAGAAACAATTGTGATTGACGATGTGGCGTCCTTTAAAGGTCATGTTGCGTGTAGTTCGCTCTCACAATCAGAAGTTGTGGTTCCCATTCTATGTGATGGCGTCGTGGTCGGTGTGTTAGATGTTGACAGTGTTGAATTAAATGGTTTTTCTTCTTCGGATGTTGAAATTCTGGAGGAGATAGTCCAAATTATTGAGGCACAATGGCGCAGATAGGCACACGTATTTCAGGAATAATATTTCTTTATCTCCTCACCATGTCATGTGCTCAACTGGGCGTTCCATCTGGCGGTGAGATTGACATAATGCCTCCAGAAATAATGTCAATATCTCCAGCACTTGGCTCAACAGATGTTTCCGTCGACGCAGGCGGAACGATTGAAGTGATATTCGATGAATATGTCAATGTGCGCGGGCTTAGTTCACAGCTCCTTATTTCACCCCCCCTCTCAACACCGATTGAGTGGCGTATGCGGGGTAAAACAGTCACATTTACTTGGCTTGAGCCATTAATTGACGATGCGACCTACGTGTTTCAATTTGGGGACGCGGTGATTGATCTCCACGAAGGGAATCCCACGAAGAACTTTATACATGCTTTCTCTACGGGAGCGGATTTGGACACCCTGTCTTTAAGTGGTGCCGTTGTGGATGCTTTTTCTGGGTCTGCGATGTCAGGGGTGAGAATTTTCTTGTTTGATTCAGAAGTGACAGTGGATTCTATCGCAACAGGGATCAAGCCGCAATTTATTGGAACCACAGATGCGCAAGGACGCTTCACGATTAGGTATTTGCCTGTGGGAAATTACAGAGTGATGTCCGTTGATGATCAAGACAGAAACTATCATTGGACCACAGGGGAGTCATTGGGGATTTACGAGGATATCATAGAGGTCACAGGACATGATAGTCTGAAAAGCAACATGAGGATGCAGGCTACCCCGGTGTCTGTCGTCAAATATTTTGTTCAATCTGTGAAGGATTCTTTGGGCCTGGTCCAAATAGAAATGAGTCAGAATTTTACGCCCAGTGACTCTGTATCTGTAGGGGGACAAAAGCGCCATTCCGAAGGGGTGAATATGTGGGCATGGGGAGATGACATCGAAAACGATTCTGTGGTTTGGTCTGGCATAGACACTTTAGTTGTTTCTGAAATAAAGGTTGTGGATGCGGTACGTTTTGAAGCCACACAAGGCCCGGGCGGAAAAATCGTGACCCCCAATAAAGTTGAAATTCAATTTACGCGACCAATAGAAGGGACTGTTGACAGTCTCTTTGTAGTCACGGGGATGGATTCTTTAGAGGTTCAGATAGATTCGATTTGGACAAAAGAAAACGATCCGTTTTCAATCGAAATCGCAGGTCCGTTTACAAGAGGAAACAGTTTCGACATCATGCTTATGCCCGGGGCTGTGCAAGGTCAAGGAGCGCAGGAGTTGCAGGACACTTCATCTTTTAAATGGGGCATCTTTCAAAGCAACGAGCTCGGAGAAATAGAGGTGCTCATTTATAAGGAAGGATGGCTACAACTTCTTGCTGCAAATGGAGAAGTGACAAAAGAAATGGAGTTAACCGAAGGTCACCCAGCCATTTTTAAAGATCTTACACCAGGGACTTACAGCTTAAAATGGAAAGGGGATTCAAATAAAAATGGATCTTGGGAATCTGTGAGCCTGTCCAATTGGAAGTCTCCAGAAGCCGCCCAAATGTTGAATACAAAGGTGAAAGTGAAAGCAGATTGGCGCCACCAAATAGAATGGCTAGACTAGGAAGTCCGTTTTCATTAGTCTGCGCTATCGATTCATTTTATTGCATCAGTGAGGATGTGTCCAAACCGTGCAATATCCTCAAAAGAATTATACAGTGGCACAGGCGCCATTCTAATAACGTCTGGTTCACGCCAGTCAACGACGACACCCGAAGCAGAAAGCGTGTCGTAAAGATCACGACCCTGTCCATGTGCAACGATGCTAAGTTGACATCCTCGTTCCTCGGGATTTGAAGGGGTGAGGATTTCCAGGTCTGTTTCTGTCACAGATGCGACAGCATGAATCGTTTTTTCTAAAAATGAAGTGAGTCGAATGGATCTTTCTCGCAAGGCGTCAATTCCTCCAGCAGATTCAAAAATATCAAGGGAAAGCTTGTGAATTGCCATGTTCAGAACGGGGGCATTGCTAAGTTGCCATGATTCGGCGGTCCCCATACTTGCATAGTCTGGCCCCATCTTAAATCGCGAATTCTTATCGTGACCCCACCACCCTTCAAAACGTGGAAGTTCAGAAGTGTGATGACGCTTATGTATGAAAGCACCCCCAACTGCGCCAGGACCGGAGTTCAAATATTTATAACTGCACCAACACGCAAAATCTACGCCCCAATCATGCAGTTTGAATGGCACATTGCCTACACCATGCGCGAGGTCGAATCCACAAAGCGCACCGACTTGATGTGCCGCTTTTGTGATTCGTTCAAGATGATGCAACTGTCCATTGTAATAATTAACCCCACCGATCATCACAGTTGCGAGCGTATCTCCGGCATCAAAAATCGCTTTTTCAATATCTTCTATCCGAAGCAGGTGTTCTCCTTCTCTTGGTGCAATTTCTATAAGATCTTCATCTGGATTGCCCCCATGAAAACGAATTTGGCTTACAAGCGTATATCGATCCGAAGGGAACGCTTTAAGTTCACAGATAATCTTCGTACGCTTTTCTGATGGACGGTAAAAGCTGACGAGTAAAAGGTGCAGGTTGACAGTTAGCGCGTTCATCGCGATAACCTCAGATGGCTCGGCCCCCATAATGGGCGCCAGCCTTTCACTGAAAAGTTCGTGATAATGCATCCATGGATGTCGTGCGCGGAAGTGACCCTCTACGCCTAATTCAGCCCAATCATCAAGTTCTATCTGTAAAGTCTTAGAGGCTTCACGAGGCTGCAGACCCAAACTGTTGCCTGTAAAATACAACGTGTCCTTTCCGTTGTGTTGCGGAATAATAAATTGTTCTCTGAATTTACTTAAAGGATCAGAGGCATCTAATGCGCGCGCAGAATCTATTGTTGGAAGAGTGGGCTTCATTGTGCAAATTTACGTGATGCTAAATGAAACAGAGCGCGCTTATCGGTAAAGCAAAAATCTGTACAACAAGGATGCCGTCGAGAACAATGGTGTGATATGTTTCATGTCGATTTATCCCAGCAAAATGGGGCGAAACGAAGGGTATTGTAACGGCTGCATGGATGCCTAAAGCAATGCCCACATAACCATTAATTGTGTGTGAGGCAGCGAGACCAAACCACAAAATTGCCGAAGATCCGACGAGAATCATCGCCCAGTATAACGATGAAGCCACCCCAATTGTTTGAGGCAAAGTTTTCATGTCTAACCTGTCTATGTCCAGATCTCTCACATCGAAAGGAATGGTAAGTCCCGCAATAAATAATCCCCGCGCAAGGACGACGGCAAACACGGTATACATATCAATATCATCTTCTAAACCAGTTAAGTAAACCGGGAGTATGACCGTGGCAATGGCCCACACCAAAGAAATGAGTGGCAATTTTAAATGGGGAATTTCTCTCACAGGAACCAATGCATACATAAGCCCTGTTGTGAT
The DNA here is from genome assembly GCA_028823435.1 of Flavobacteriales bacterium. Classification (GTDB taxonomy): domain Bacteria; phylum Bacteroidota; class Bacteroidia; order Flavobacteriales_D; family Sanyastnellaceae; genus UBA974. Next base: position 3,509 of record JAPKBK010000015.1, on the reverse strand, counting down.
TAAAAAGATGCCCACGATAAGCGTCGAACTGGAGAACGTAACATCCGTAAATAAAAAAGCAGCAGACACGATTGCGGCCCAAATAATGAACAACCTTATCCCGTAACGTTTTATATATGCATTTCTTTCTGCGGGAGCAGATGATGGAAAAAACATGGTTTTTATGAAACGTTGTGATGTGTATCCCAGTCCTGTTAAGGCGCCAACAATCAATGCAGCATGAAAAAACGCCCCTTCCAAGCCCAATGCAAATCCAGACAAATACACTGTTACTCCGGCCCCCAGTGCTATGATAATATGAGAAAACCCCAGGATCTTAATAAGTCGCATGATGCAAAGGTGAGAAATTCATATCTAAAGATGATGTTTCGCAACCTTCAAGATATATTTGCTTTTTTTTATTTGCTCAATTTTTACATTTCTTCATATGGAAATTGGAAGTTTTGCCTCAAGGCATATGGGTCCTCGTTTTGAAGACCAAAAATCAATGCTCTCAGCCATTGGCTGCGGTTCAATTGATGAACTCATTGACAAAACCGTTCCTGCGGCGATACGACTTAGGGTACCGTTAAATCTCCCGATCGCATTGACTGAAAGCGAGTATCTAGAACATCTAGATGAACTCGCTTCAAAAAATGCAACGTTTCGAAATTATATAGGGATGGGGTATTACCCCACCGAAGTTCCCAGCGTCATACGTCGCAATGTTTTGGAGAATCCGGGTTGGTATACAGCGTATACGCCTTATCAAGCCGAGATTGCTCAAGGCCGACTTGAAGCGTTGTTAAATTTCCAAACAGTGGTGTGTGATCTTACTGGAAAGGAAATGGCAAATGCGTCGTTGTTAGACGAGGGCACGGCAGCTGCAGAAGCGATGGCGATGCTGTTTTCTGCGCGACCTAGAAAGCAAGCAAAAGCCGGTGCAAACACCTTTCTGGTTGACACAGCTGTTTATCCCCAGACTTTTGATGTGATGAAGACCAGAGCGTCGTCTATGGGGATAAATCTCCTTCAACTTCCACGTTCGGAGTGGATGTTTTCAGATGACATGTACGGCTGCTTGTTGCAATACCCGGATGCGAATGGAGAAGCTGAAAATCTTGAGGATTTGGTTTCTTTGGCACATGAATCAGACGTCAAAGTGGTGATGGCAACTGATCTCATGGCCCTTCTTATGTTGAAGAGTCCAGGCGAAATGGGGGCCGATGTCGTGGTCGGAAGCTCACAAAGATTTGGTGTTCCGATGGGTTATGGTGGGCCTCATGCCGCATTTTTTGCCGCTGATGAGAGCTACAAGAGAAACTTTCCTGGCAGAATAATCGGGGTGAGTATTGACCGAAGCGGAAACCCTGCTTTGAGAATGGCGTTACAAACCAGAGAGCAACATATTCGCCGGGATAAAGCAACCTCAAATATTTGTACTGCCCAGGCCCTCCTTGCAGTTATGGCATCGATGTACGCCGTTTATCATGGGCCGCATGGCCTCAGAGCGATTGCTGAGAGGATTCACAAGCGGACGAAATCACTCGCTACTGCTTTGGGCTCAAACTCGGGAATGACAGTCGTCAACCACTGCTACTTTGACACACTTAAAATTCACGTTAAAGGAGGCGAAGATGAGATCAATTCTTTAATTGCGAGAGCAACGGCACTCAAGATTAACCTCCGTTACTTTAACGATGGAGAGCATGTAGGTGTCTCTCTCAATGAAAGAACAAATATTGAAGACCTTACAAATCTTTGTTCAGCATTTGGGGTCCCCGTTGTACGAGGTGTTGGCATCGACCGTGCCTTTTTCGGCACCCTCTATCGCGAGGTCAACTATTTAAATCATGTCGTCTTTAATTCTTACAGGTCTGAAACGGCCATGATGAGATATATTAAATATCTTGAGAACAAAGATTTCTCTTTGGTACATGGCATGATGCCTTTGGGGTCTTGTACGATGAAACTTAACGCAGCGACAGAACTTCTCCCTATTGCATGGTATAAATTCGCCGAGCTTCATCCGTTCTGCCCACCAGATCAAGCGAGTGGGATGATAGAAATCCTGAAAAATCTAGAAGAAGATTTGGCTGAAATCACTGGATTTGATCGCGTTACGCTACAACCAAACAGCGGTGCCAATGGTGAGTATACGGGGATGTTAGTGATTCAGGCCTACCATGCAAGCCGTGGGGAGGGACATAGAAAGGTGTGTCTTATTCCTTCCAGTGCGCATGGCACAAATCCAGCCAGTGCAGTCATGGCTGGATTAAGTATCGTCGTCGTAGGTTGTCAGGAAAATGGGGATATCGATATAGAAGACCTCAAAATGAAGGCAGCACTACACAGTGAAAATCTAAGTGCAATCATGATTACCTACCCTTCCACGCATGGCGTGTATGAGGAAGGGATTTTAGAAATCACAGAGACCATTCACGCTCACGGTGGACAAGTGTATATGGATGGCGCAAATATGAATGCTCAAGTAGGGCTTACAAGTCCAGGGATTATCGGTTCGGATGTTTGTCACCTCAACCTTCACAAGACATTTGCGATTCCCCATGGTGGAGGTGGACCCGGTGTAGGTCCCATAGGAGTCGCCAAGCATTTAACACCTTTTCTACCTGGACACTGCATCGTGCATAAAGGCGGTGAGAAATCTATTTCTGCTGTGAGCTCTGCACCTTTCGGAAGTGCGCTTATAAGCCTCGTGCCCTATGCTTACTTACGTATGTTGGGTCAGAAAGGAGTCACCCAAGCGACAGAAGTGGCTATTTTAAACGCAAACTATCTCAAAGTACGTCTTGAAGGATCTTACGATATTCTATATCAAGGAAGCAACAATACTGTTGCGCATGAAATGATTATTGATTGCCGTTCATTTAAATCGTGTGGGGTAGAAGTCACAGATATCGCCAAACGTCTTATTGATTATGGTTTTCATGCCCCAACGATGTCCTGGCCGGTTGCAGGAACGATGATGATCGAACCTACAGAAAGCGAGTCTAAAGAAGAATTAGATCGATTTGTGGATGCCTTAATAAGCATCCGAGAAGAAATAAGATCAATCGAAAATGGCGAGGTAGATATCGCCGACAACGTCTTGAAAATGGCACCTCATACAATCTCCGAAGCGACTGCTTCAGACTGGTCTCATCCATATTCAAGAGAAATGGCCGTGTACCCAGTTGAAGGACTGAAAACACGAAAGTTTTGGGCGCCAGTGGCACGTGTAAATGACACTTATGGAGACAGAAACTTAATCTGTAGCTGTCCACCAATTTCTGATTTTATTGATGATGAAGCAGAAGCTATTCACATGTGATACTTATCAAGTAGATAATAAACATTTGTATCAAGCACTTACCGCTTTATATTTGCGGACTAACTCGTTTTATAAACACATATAACAGGCTCAATATGAAGCAAATATACTTTTTAATTTCCGCGATGTTCATAGGGACACTCGCAAACGCACAGGTTAAAATGCCTGTTCAAGCTGCTAAGGACGTTCAAGCGTCAAG
>JAPKBK010000176.1 GCA_028823435.1 Flavobacteriales bacterium | reverse complement strand
CCTGCGGAAAGAGGGATGTATGAAAAGCAACTTCTTAAGGTTGATGAGCGGGTAAATATCGTAGGGATGATTTTTGCGGGATCCTTTTTCAAGGTAATCCCCATAGAAGGAGACGAGAACAATACTTGGGTGGGAGAGATGTCGGGCAGCCAAACGTCAGAAGCGCTTACTTCGCCTATCGCTCAGGCCTTCTTCAGTACGTATCGCCGAGCCCTTTATGATGCAATGCAATCCGTTGAAAGTGGAGAATTTAAAACAGGGGCTGAAATTTACCAGCTCTGCAATCAAATTGTGTTAGAACTTAAGCAGTACCAAACCGTTCACGGCGCCGCAGTGATCCCCTCGAAATCGAGAATCGCTACGGAGATTGCACTCAATAACTCGAACGTTTTTAACCGACTTGCACTTTATTATTTCATGCTTGGCATGTTGTTTCTGGGCCTTCTTTTCTACTCTGTATTCTTTCCTGAAGGCAAGGCGAAGAAATTTAGAGCAACTTTGGTCATCCTCGTCATTATAGGGTTCGTTTTCCATACCTCTGGTCTGGGAGCAAGATGGTATATTACGGGGAGAGCACCGTGGAGCAATGGCTACGAATCCATGATTTATATCGCTTGGACTTCTGTGCTTGCGGGTTTGATTTTTACCCGTAAATCGCTTGGAGCGATGGCTGCGACCATGGTTTTGGGAGGCGCCATCCTTCTCATTGCGATGTTGAGTTATCTGGACCCAGAGATCACACCACTCGTTCCCGTTCTTAAATCTTATTGGCTTACCATTCATGTTTCGCTTATCGCTGGATCCTACGGTTTTCTAATGCTGGGCGCAATTATTGGCTTCATAAACTTGTTGCTGTACGTGCTTTTGACGAAGAAAAACAAATCCGCGATTGTTAAAATCATCAAGGAGATGACGTACATCAGCGAAATGACGCTGACAGGTGGTATTGTACTGCTTAGTGTAGGAACATATTTGGGTGGTGTTTGGGCGAACGAATCTTGGGGAAGGTATTGGGGATGGGATGCAAAAGAAACCTGGGCGTTGGTGTCGATACTGGTGTACGCCTTCATATTGCATATGAGACTCATTCCTGGACTCAAGTCTGTTTTCGCTTATAATTTCGCAACCCTTTTCGGCCTTTCGTCCGTGATCATGACCTATTTCGGCGTGAATTACTACCTAAGTGGGTTGCACTCTTACGCAGCTGGAGACCCTGTCCCTATTCCGAATTGGGTGTATTATGCGGTGGCTGCAGCCGCAATTGTAAGTTTCATTGCATATATGCAAAAAAACAAACATCAAATTTCTTAAATTGCTACATGAAATATTTATTAGCCCTTTCAACAGTTGTCTTTTCTTTTATATCATTGGCGCAATCTGACACAGATGCCACCGTCCGTCGTTGTGCAGTGATGCCAGCCTTTGGAGAGTGTGTGCATTCAGAAACGGCAGACATTTTCCGTTGCTCTTCTGCAGCGATCACGGAACACCTTGGTGGCGTAATCAATTACCCTTCTGATGCCCTTGAGGCAGAAGTTTCCGGAACGGTTTACGTCATGTTTGTCATTGAAAAAGACGGGGCAATCTCTGGTATAGAGATCATGCGTTCTATTCCTGTAAAAGACGATTCACTTTCGGAGGTAGTGGCTTCGCTTGAACTTGAAGCAGTAAATGCAGTAAAATCTCTGCCGAACTTTCGTCCCGGTACTGATGGCGTAAATCCAGTGAGGGTTGAATATGTCGTCCCTGTTAAGTTTGCTTTAAAGTAAGCAGTCAATCGCTGGCCGCATACGATAGGTTTTTCAATCGTTTGATCTCTATCAGATCCCGGGAGTTATCGTTCTTCGTCTGTTGTATAATTCTGACTTAAGAGTAACCGATTTTAAAACCACATACATGACGCTTCTTACGAGTAACATCATACAATTAGAAGAGATTCGCGCGTTGTTAGAAAAGGTGCCAGAAGGTATCTATTCAACGAAACGAGAGGTTTTGAGTGGCGCCTCGATTGGACAGCACGTGAGACATCTTTTAGAATTCTACGTGACCCTTGAACAGGGGCTGAAGGCAAATGTGGTGTGTTATGATGCGCGGGCAAGAGATTTAAGTATCGAAACAGATTTGGCATATGCCATCCAAGTTGTAGACAAGGCAATTGTATTTATGTCCAGTTCCTTTTTTGACAATAACCCATTCAAAAGGAACATCACACTCAGAGCCAGCTATGGTGTAGATGTCTCGGTAGATATCGATATGGATACGACTGTAGAGCGAGAACTCGCGTATTGTCTAGATCATGCAATTCATCATTTGGCAATTATAAAAATCTCACTGATTGAAAGTGGGGTTGATTTAAAAATGGAGACAGATCTAGGGGTAGCCTCTTCCACGCTTAGATATCGCGAAATATGTGCACAGTAAGTTACGTGCCTGACAATTCAGGTGGATTTGTTCTCATCTCAAGCAGAGATGAAAAGCCTGGTCGCAAGACCATGCGCCCAGAAAACGACAATGGAATGTTATACCCAAAAGACGCTGTTGCTGGAGGGACTTGGATTTCCGTTGATCAATCGGGGAGGGTTGGTTGTCTGTTAAACGGCGCATTCGAAAAGCACACAAGTCAGAATAATTACACGAGAAGTCGAGGATCGCTGATTCTGGAAGCTTTTGGGTATGACAATATCGAGAATTTTTTCAAGAATGTAAACCTTTCGGGGGTGGAGCCATTCACCTTAATTGTCGTCGAAAACAACATGCTCTGGGAATTTAGATGGGATGCGAAAGTGAAATTTATCAAAGAATTTCCGGTTGATCACAAGAAGGTTTGGTCTTCATCAACCTTATATGATTCATCAGCGAAAGCGCAACGTCAAAGTTGGTTTCACTCTTGGAGAGGCGCTCCCTTAGATTTTCATTTTGCAAACCATTGCTCCGATCCTGGGATAGATTTGAAAATGAAGCTTGATTCAGGAATTGAAACGGTCAGTATTACACAAGTAACCTCATTCCATTCGTCGCGAATTTCAGGCGCCGATTCCTCAGCGTCTCATTCTATGCCCCCACGCATGGCATATCATGATCTGGCACGTGGAGAAAAGCACATGTCTGAATGTCTTGCGGTTTTGCAATCGGAATCGTAGTCCCAAAAGCGTCTGCGACGCCTAAGTGACCTATATTTTTATCTCAATCACCTGACGAATCGGGTGCGACTTTTATGGTCTCCATCGACGCTCTCAAGTATGTATGCACCTGATTCCAAGAAGGAGATGTCAATTCGCATTGAAGGTGAATTGGAATGTCCGCTGCGGATCATTTTACCCGCTGCATCATAGATGGTCCAGTCGGCAAGATCTCTTCCGTCATTTGAATTGACTGAAATGAAATCACGAGATGGGTTTGGGCTTATAGAAAGCGACAAAGGTTCTGGACTTTGAGGATCACCTATATTGAGCGCAGCATCACGAATTCGGACGAAGTTTGAGTGAACGTATTCTTGGTTCACCATATCCCATGACTGTACTTCGATCGTTCCATCGTATTCAGCGTCTGGTGAAATCAGGACGGTAAATCGCTCGCCTGGGTAGATGTCGAGTTCCTCAACCCCGAAAGGTGTCGGGACAGGACGACCATCTGACATGTAGCACATCGCGTCAAGTTCAGAGGGGATGATTAGTTTTGTGAGTGTGTACGCCATAGATCCCAAACGTAAAGCGAGGGATTCACCATTGGGACACGAGAGAATCGTCCCTGGCTCACCAGGTATCCCCGTACTTCCTGTTTCTAGCTGACTCCCCGAGCGTCCGTTGACCATGAAGTAGTCTGGGCGTATGTCGTGAAATGGATATGATTGAACGGGGTCTAGGTTTGTCGCTATTTCTAGGTCACTAAAGAGCAAGGGCGCATCGGAATAATATGCAGGGCCTCCCTCAAAGAGGACGCCTCCCGGATGACGTACCAGAATCATCCCATACATGCCCATCGTGAGATGCAGGGTCGTTGTAACGTGGCAGTGATATAGAAAAGTGCCTGGTTCTGATGCCGTAAAT
>JAPKBK010000014.1 GCA_028823435.1 Flavobacteriales bacterium | reverse complement strand
CATCACAATCACACGCGCCATCAGCTATACCTGACCCACCACATGTACCACACTCGTCTAATACGTTACCATCACAGTCACAGTCTCCATCTGGAATACCTGATCCACCACATGTGCCACACTCATCGAGTACGTTTCCGTCGCAGTCACAGTCTCCATCTGGAATACCTGATCCGCCACAAGTGCCACATTCGTCTAATACGTTTCCATCACAATCACACGCGCCATCAGCTATACCTGACCCACCACATGTACCACACTCGTCCAATATGTTGCCGTCACAATCACATTCACCGTCTGGAATCCCTAAACATGACCCATCATTAGTTATTGCTTCTGGATTAAAGTTACACGCTGTATCATCAGTACATCCATTGGGATTGCTTGATGAAATAGGGAGAAGATCACGCCACTCTTGACTTTGATCTGAGTTCATAAATACCTGAAATTGCATTTGGCCTGAAACATCACCATCTGTCGTTAACTGCGCAAGTAAAATTTTAAGATCATCACCTGCAAATGTTGGCAAATCTGAAGATTCAGCTCCAGGAAATGGAATGAACCAAGCAGAACCGATTTCGTCGTCCATAATCATGTTGCCTCCCCCTTCGAAATCCCCAAACGGATCCGTACCTGCACCTACAGCGGAATTTAAATCTACTCCTTCTTCTGAGTTTTCTGCACCAATGGTTACCCAACTGTCAAATTCTAAAGTTGGAAATGATGCGTAAAATGCGGGGTTGATTGTTGTTGCTAAAGGATCACCTACCGGGCTTTGATACCACGAAGTTGTTGTTATAAGCGCTAGCGGATTTTGGTCAGAACCTGAAACAGCAGATAAATAATCCCCTGTATTTAAGCAATGAAGATAGACTCTGTAGGTCGTTAAACCATCTAACTCACCATCTGTATGCGTTACAAATTCCTCGACACCAACCCAGTAACCATCGGGTGCAGTGTCAAAAACGCCTGGAGAAAGAAATTGTGCTTGCGCTGAAATCAAAATACAAAGCGACAAGGAAAAAAAGGATAATAGTCTACGCATTAGAAACAGTTTGGTTTACGATTCAATAGTTAAGTAATTAACGGCGCTAATATATTACATAAAAAACTAAATTCCTATTTATCAACTTTTTAGAACGGAATTATATACGACTTGTCGATTAAATCAATTTTTTTATCGAAAATAAATTAAGATTATACCGCACCAGAGTAAAGTGTTTTGTGTGACAATTGAAGTTTTATTGACATTTAAATAGGATAATCGTGGTCAAAAAACACGCATCGAATATTGGATTATAGTTCCGAAGAAAAACATATGACAGACCACAGTATCAATCTAACCAGCACGTAATTATCGTATTATTTTTTTAAACCACACCTTTACTTAGGAGTAATATCCTATATTTGCCGTCTCTTAATCGGTACTATAGCTCAGTTGGTAGAGCAACGGACTGAAAATCCGTGTGTCCCAGGTTCGAATCCCGGTAGTACCACAAAAGAAAACAAGCCCCGCCACAAATGTGCGGGGCTTTTTTCTTGTTACTTGAGAAGAAATTGCGTAAGTGTTGATTTCATAGCCAGAGGGTCACTTAAGAAACCAGGTTGGCTTTACTTTGCTTGAATAATTGATAAATAATATGAATAGTTATATATCGACATCTTGGAAGGAAGAACTAGAAAGGCTCATCCAAGGTAAATCTCTTGTGTTTTTGCTTGCTGACAGCAATTTGCCGGACAGCTATTCAAGGGACATTATTAAGGTCTGTAACATGGAGACCAAGACGCACCTTTTTAAGATAAAGGGAGGAGAGGAAATTAAAACACACCATCACCTTATTCTCATATACAATGAATTAGATCGCGTTGGGGCAGACAGGGAAAGCGTATGTATTTGCTTGGGAGGTGGAACAATCAGTGATTTAGGAGGTTTTGCGGCAAGTACATACAAAAGAGGAATTGATCTCGTCATTCTTCCCACGACAGTTGTAGGGATGGTAGATGCCGCAATAGGCGGAAAGAATGGCATTAATGTTCAAAGTAAAGTAGGGATACTGAAAAATCAGATTGGGACATTTTATCAGCCAAAACTGACAGGGATAGATTTGAAGTGGTTAGGCAGCTTACCAACAGATGAGGTTAAGAGTGGGTGGGGGGAAATGCTTAAACATGCGCTTCTCACAGGCGGACCGCATCTTGAACAATTTAAAAACGCAGAACCCAACCTTGCGAGCCTCACTCCGCTCATCATAGACTCTGGAAATATAAAAGAAGGTATTGTGCGGAGAGATGTCAAGGAAAAGGGCGAGCGCGCAATTTTAAATCTGGGACATACCATCGGTCATGCCATTGAAAGTCTAGATCTAGATTCATCTCACGGATCAAAAAGCAAGCACGGCATTGCTATCGCTTGGGGGATTGTATTCACACTTGAGGTCTCAGTCATGAAAATGGGGTTTAACGATGCTTTGGCAAAAGAATTAATCAAGTGGATCGTTGACATTATTGGGAGTCGTGAGGAAATTTGGGGGTCCGACGCGGTTTGGTTTAAAATGTGCAAAGACAAGAAAAACACAAATGGAAACGTTAAAGACGTGTTATTACGCAATCCCGGAGATGCAGATTGGGGCTTTACCTGGGAACGCGAAGAGTTCACAATCTTGTGGGAGCAATTCCGTGAGAGATATGAATTAACAAGCTTCTAATAAATATCTTTGCTTTAATTATGGAACAAACTGCTGCAGAATTAGCTATACTATTAGAAGGGTCTGTTTCTGGTAACCCAGAAGCAAGAGTACGCAGGCTAGGTAAGATAGAATCCGCCGGCCCAGGGTCAGTGACGTTTCTCGCAAACATGGAGTACGAAAAGTTCGTTTACTCATGTAGCGCTACTGTAATTGTGGTTAAAAACGACTTTAAACCTAAGCAAGATTTGCCAGATGGAATGACGTTAGTGAAAGTGGAAGATCCATACAGGGCATTTGCAACTTTGCTTGATGCATATGACAATATTTTAAAGAGAGATGAAGGCGTCCACTCATCTGCAATAATTCACCCTGATGCAATCATAGGAAAGGGATGTGCGATAGGCCCTGGAGTCGTTATAGACAAAGGTGCTGTCATTGGAAATAGATCTGAACTTCGTGCGAACGTCTATATAGGTCGAGACGTCACGATAGGCGTAGACGCCCTGTTTCATTCAGGCGTGAGAATTCTAGATCGATGTATTGTAGGCAACTGTTGTACCATTCAAGGCGGAACGATTGTCGGTTCTGATGGTTTCGGATTTGCGCCAAAAGATGATGGGTCGTACGCAAAAATTCCTCAAACGGGAAATGTGGTGATTGAGGATGACTGCGACATAGGTGCGTTATGCACTTTGGACAGAGCCACACTGGGCTCTACAATTATCCGCAATGGGTGCAAGCTAGATAACCTTATTCAGGTCGCACACAATGTGGTCATCGGTGAAAAAACTGTCATCGCGGCCCAAACTGGAATCGCTGGCTCAACGACAATCGGTTCTCACTGTTTAATCGGAGGGCAAGTGGGAGTCGGCGGGCATCTTAAAATAGCAAATGGATCAAGAATAGCAGCAAAATCAGGCGTCTCTGCGAGCTTGGTACATCCAAATGGTACATACCAAGGAAATCCAGCAATGCCCATCAAAGCATTCCAGAGGTTCCAAATAGCGCTTCGAAAGCTTGTTCGGACAGAGCGTATTAAAGAAAAAGAAAATACATGATTCATTCAACTAAGCAGCACACACTCAAAAGTGAAATCACCTTTAAAGGTGTCGGACTGCATACTGGAAAAATGTGCACTTTAACCATACAACCCGCAGAGGCACATCATGGATATAAATTCCAACGCACAGATCTTGAAGGCCAACCCATCGTTAAAGCCTGCACAAAAAATGTGATTTCTACATTTAGATGTACCTCACTTTCTCAAGGCGGGGTAGAAATAAATACGACGGAACATATACTCGCGGCATTATACGCAGCCGGTGTTGACAATGCTTTAATTCAACTGGACGCAAAGGAAGTTCCCATTATAGATGGCAGTTCACTGGCATTCATAAATGGCATTGAAGAAGTCGGCACCATCGAGCTAGAGGCAGACAGAAGATTCTTTAAGGTTAGGAAAAACATAAGTTATGTAGACAAAGAGAACAATGTCGAAATGTTAATCGTGCCGATCGAAGAAGATGAGTTCCGTCTCACAGTCATGGTCGATTACAACAGTCCTGTTCTAGGGACACAACATGCTAGACTTGAAAAACTGAGTGATTTCTCGAAAGAAATTGCACCTAGCAGGACGTTTGTCTTTATGAAGGAGCTCAAAGCATTAGCGGATAAAGGGCTGATCAAAGGAGGTGATGTAGGTAACGCAATCGTCCTTGCAGAAAGGCCGTACTCAAAAAATGAATTACAATCCATCGCTGATGCGATGGGTCGAAAAGAACTGGGAGTGGTCGAAGATGAGGCAGGTGTTGTGAGCACATCTCCCCTGCGTTTCTCTAATGAACCCGCAAGGCATAAGCTACTCGATATACTTGGTGACATTGCCCTGACAGGTTGTTATATCTATGGACATGTGCTTGCTGCACGTCCTGGACATGAAGCGAATGTAGAATTTGCCAAAGCCCTTGACAAACAAATACTGAAACTTGAAGATTTACCCGATCTAAGAACAGATAAAGAATCAATTCTAGATGTAAATCAAATTTCTAAACTTCTTCCACATCGCTATCCATTCCTATTGGTAGATAGAATCCTTGAGATGGATGATCAGAGTATCACAGGCGTCAAGAATGTGACGATCAATGAACCCTTTTTTCAAGGTCATTTCCCAGACAACCCTGTGATGCCTGGCGTGCTTCAAGTAGAAGCGATGGCACAAGTAGGTGGCGTATTCGCGCTTTCAAATGTGGAAGACCCTGAATTTTGGTCTACATACTTTTTAAAAATTGATGAAGTCCGGTTTAAACAAAAAGTCATGCCAGGTGATTCAATTGTTTTCCATCTCAAATTAATATCACCTATCAGAAGAGGGTTAGTACATATGCAAGGAAAGGGATATGTGAGAGGCGTTTTGGTTTCTCAAGCCATACTCTTAGCTCAAGTCATCAAGGACAGAGCTCCCGCAGAAAACTAGAGACTATTTTAAAACCTTTACAATCCCTATGACAACGAAAATAAGCCCACAAGCATTCATTCACGAACAAGCCTCATTAGGCGAAGGGGTTATTGTTGAACCGTTTTCATACATCGGACCTAACGTAACGATAGGTCCAGGAACATATATAGGACCAAATGTCTCAATCTTAGAAAGCACGACAATAGGCGAAGATTGTAAAATATTTCCTGGCGCAGTCATTGGTGCTGAACCACAAGATCTTAAGTTCAAAGATGAAAACACGACTGTAGAGATTGGTAACCGCACGACGATAAGAGAGTGTGTCACCATTCACAGAGGGACTTCGGATAAACTTAAAACGACAGTTGGCAATGATTGCTTAATCATGGCATATGTACATTTAGCACATGATGTCCAAATAGGAGACAGCGTTATTCTAGCAAACGCTGTAAATGTTGCTGGCCATGTCACCATTGATGATTGGGTTATCATAGAAGGGATGGTAGGCATTCAACAGTTCATCAGAATTGGAGAGCACGCATTTGTCGCTGGAGGCTCATTAGTGAGAAAGAACATCCCCCCTTATATTAAAGCTGCCAGAGAACCCTTGTCATATATAGGGGTTAATTCAATAGGGCTTAGGAGAAGGGGATTTGACCAAGACAGAATCACACGTATTGAAGATATTTATAGAACACTCTACGTTCAAAATGCAAATATGAGCCAAGCTCTGAAAGTTGCAGATGCTGAATTCCCTGCATGTGAGGACAAAGACTTCGTACTGGACTTCATTCGAAAATCCGACAAAGGAATCATTAGGGGGCCCTTCTGATTCTGCCCAGTATCGCAGGACAGACAAGACAATCAGCACATAATCAAGTGTTCACCCAAATTTTACATGGGTTTTATTCATAATATAAAGTACTGATATAGAGTAGTTTGAGTCGTTTTTGTGTTTTTTCTTTACAAAAAACGAAACTTATTTGGATCGACAAGAGTAAAAGGGAGTGAATCTTTTTTTTAACCCCTATCAATCTTTATATTATGAATAAGTTTTACTCAACCCTCGCTGCTCTCGCAGTTTTTACTACTGGTAACATTCTAGCGCAAGACGCTTCTGCTCTTTCAAACGCTTCGGAGTCTACATCTCCATATGACTGCTCTTATCAAGTCAAGGATGCAAACCAAACAATTCTATTAAATGGTTCTACTGCCACTCAAATTTTCTCAGCTTGTACTGATGGAAAATTAATGGAGGTAACCTTAGGCATTAAAGCATTAAACGATCGCGGAACTTACACTGTTGAAGTACGCTCTATGAATGGTTTGGTACTCGACATTGCGCGCTTTAAGAAAGGACAGGTCGTAGACGGACAAGTTGTTCTCCCTATGGAGACGCGTGTTAAGTCTGGTCTTCGTTATATCCTTAGTGTAAGTTCTGACAATGGATATGCGCTTAGCCTTCGTGCTCTGCATGGTCCTATGGGAACACTTACAGTAGACGGATCACCTTACCGTGGGAAGTTAGTTGGAGAATTTGGTTTCAAAACGGTTGAAGCAACCGGACTTTCTAATGATGAAGGTCGTATAGGTCAAACAAACGATGATACTGGCATTGCTACTGAAAAGTCTGCGAACGGTCTATGTAACACGGAAGTGTCGGCTCACACTGGACGTATCGCCACTAACGGTCAAACAATCGGTCAAACATTTACAGCGTGTGCGACTGGTCAACTTGAGCAGATCACATACCAAATACAACACATCGATGGTGACTTTGTAGGCAGAATCTCTTTGAAAGATGCCCGTAACAATACACTGTTCACACAAGAAGTAAGTGCTAGAAATGTGAGAAATGGTTTATTGGTTGTACCGATGAGCGAAAAAGTACGTGAGGGAGCTGATTACAAAATCTTCCTTAAGTCAATCCGTGGAACGCGTCTTGCTGTATTGGCAAACGAAAACCCTGCTGATGCACTTGGAACATGTACTTTCAACGGGACAGAACTTGAGACAAACGCATGCTTCTCTGCACTTGTTAAGGAGAAAACAAACGATACACCTTCATCGTTATCTGAAACAGAGCTTAAGGTAACTGCTTACCCTAACCCATTTCAAAACGAACTTGGTATTCGTATCGACGGAATCGAAGAGGGAAAAGTAATCGTTCAGTTGCTTGACTTTGCCGGAAACGTTCTTCGTGCAGACATCATCAACATCAACCCAGATAACAAAGTGATCAACTTCAACACTGACGACTTAAGCGATGTAGGTTTTTACTCACTACGTGTAGTTCACGGTAAAAAGGTGACTCACACAACTGTAATCAAGAATTAAGATTAATAGTGGTAAGAATACGCCCTACTAACAAAATAAAAAAAAGGCTCGGTTCATTGTGAATCGGGTCTTTTTTTTTGCCATTTCCAGGAATCGTGTAAGGCTTCCTCAAGGGAACGCTTAGCCTCCCACCCCAATTCATTTTTTGCCCTTGAAGCATTTGCCCAAATAGCCACGACATCACCTTCCCTCCTTTCCGCGATTGAATATGGGACTTCTAACCCAGTAACATTCTTGAATGCCTGAATGACTTCTAACACAGAAGCGCCTTTGCCAGTCCCTAAATTATAAGCTCTCCAACCCGTATCCTTACCCCTCAACTTATCCTTAAAAAGGAATTCAAGTGCAGCGACATGGGCTTCGGCTAAATCCATCACATGTAGATAATCCCTGATGCAAGAACCATCTGGTGTAGGGTAATCTGTACCGAAAACATGTAAGGCAGACCTTATTCCAGCCACAGATTCGCATAAATAAGGGATCAGGTTATTAGGCACGCCACTTGGGGATTCGCCAATTGTTGCACTGGGATGAGCGCCTATGGGGTTAAAATACCTGAGAATAACAGCGTTAAATCCAGGGTTTGGTTTCAAGTGATTAACGATTAATCTCTCGCAAGCTTGTTTTGTAAATCCGTAGGGAGATTCAGCTTCTAAGAACGGAGCGTTTTCATCAACGGGGACAACTGCGGGTTCTCCGTAGACGGTGCAACTTGAAGAAAAAACAAAATTTTCAACATCGAACTCCCGCATCACCTCTAACAAACGCTCTGTTCCCACGATGTTATTGTCCTTATACAGTTCAGGGTTCTCGACACTTTCTCCAACTGACTTAAGCGCGGCAAAATGGATGACTCCTTTAATCACATGGCCCTTTTCCTTTTCTGTTCTAAACACATCCATCAGACCATCCTTATCCCTACAATCCACTTCATAGAATGGCACTTGAGCGTTGATGAGAGATCTGATGCCATGCACGGCTTTGACATCAGAATTGCTGTAATTGTCTAACAAAACAACTCGAAAACCTGCTTTTGCAAGAGATACCGCTGTGTGGGACCCAATATATCCCGCACCACCAGTAACTAAAATAGAAGATTTCATTTGCATACCTCAAAGCTAATGAAGAGAATTCCGACTGAAGTCATACAATATGAAACCTTTTGCACTTAAATGCGTAAGGAATAATATGATTTCCCCTTTTGACTTAACATATCTAGAAGATGCATTCCAAGGGAATCGGCGTTTGGTGAATGGGATCATCGAATTATTTCTAAAACAAAATCCCGATTACTGTACCATACTGGAAAACCGGGTGAAGTCAGGAGATTATGCATACCTCCACACAGTCGCGCATACATTGAAGTCAAGTGTGCAAATGTTAGGCCTAAGAGACACGGAAAATTTACTCTCAGGCATTGAACACAGATCTAAGTTTAATGTAGATACAAGTGAACTGCCAGGAATGGTTTATGAGTTAGTGTACGAATTGAAGAGAGCTCAAAAGGCGCTTTCTGTCTATATATCTAACACAGAGAATAACGGTGGCTTTCTTTCAGATGTCGCATAGTGCAGATTAGCCAAGCCCCAACATCATTGTCATTCCCACACAACAGAATCCCACTGCATATCCTGCATATACTTCCTCATATGTATGTGCTTTCAGGTAAAGTCGACTCCACCCTAACAAGCCTCCCAAAATTATTATAGAAGAAATCCATTGTAAATCCAGGGTGTTTAACCTTATAGAAGCAATGAGTATGGCTGCAAGAACGCCCCCAGAAGCCAGCATATGCATGCTGATTTTAAACTTAAGCGTGATTAACCATCCGACAAAAATAGACAGAACCAATCCCAACATTAAGGATCTGTAGAGCTCGGGGACAAAAATGCCAGATATTTCAAGCGTCAGGATATACGCCAGTGTAAAATAAGAAAGCACAATTAAAAAAGGCTTCACTCTTTCTTTGCGGTTTCTGATGTCTAAGTCAGAAATGAGCTTTCGCTTGTACATAAACCAAAGTGAAAACGCAGGCGCCAAAGAATTGATCCCAATGACCATGGCCAAATATATAAACACGTCAATTCTGTGGGAGAGATATAAATCGAAATGAAGCATCAACACCAACGTGCCCATGGGCATCACAAAAGGATGCAGAAAGGCTGATATAAGTTTTGCGATTGTATCCATGCAATCGAGGAATTCAGAGTTCTTTTCTTAATCTCGCAACAGAAATTCCCAATTGTTCACGGTATTTTGCAACAGTCCGACGTGCGATGTGATATCCTTTCGAATTTAAAATGATCCCGAGTTTTTCGTCTGTGAGAGGTTTCTTTTTATCCTCTTCATCAATCGCATCCTGTAGAATTCTTTTCACCTCTCTCGAACTCGCATCCTCACCACTGTCGGTAGACAAACTTTCTGAAAAAAATGTTTTAAGGAGGAAGGTTCCATAGGGCGTTTGGACATACTTACTGTTTGCAACTCTTGAAACTGTACTTATATCCATGTGAATGCGCTCGGCAATATCCTTCAAAATCATGGGATTAATATCAGTTTCATCGCCGCTTAAAAAATATTTTTCTTGATGATCCACAATCGCTTTAATCGTTTTCATCAAAGTGAGTTGTCTTTGCCGTATTGCATCTACAAACCATTTGGCAGCATCCACCTTTTGTTTCACAAAGCTCAATGCTTCCTTTTGGGATTTTGAGGTTTCTGCGCCGCTGCTGTATGTGTCCATCATTTCTTTATAGGATGGGCTTATCCTCAGGTCTGGGGCATTTCTTTGATTCAGTGAAATGTGTAACTCATCGTCGTGAATACTCAGTATAAAATCCGCGACGACATGTTGCACATTTCGAGAAGACTCACCACCGGAATTGCCCGGTTTGGGATTTAATTTGGTAACCTCACTCAGAGCCTCCCTTAAATCTTCATCTGTAATTTCAAGCTTGGTGGTGATCGCTTGAAAATGTTTTTTTGAAAACGATTCGAAATGATTATTCAGAATTTCCTCGGCAGAAATCATCGCTTGGAGTCTTACAAAATTGACTGAATCTTGAAGCTTCTCAATCTTTCTTCTGATTTGAATTAAAAGACATTTCTGAAGGTTCTCTGCACCAACACCAGCAGGGTCAAGCGTTTGTACAATTTTAAGGGCTGACACGAGATCCTCCTTATCAATCATGATGTTTTGGGTAAAGGCCAAATCATTCACGATACTCTCTAAATCACGTCTCAGATATCCCGAATCATCAAGTTGACCTATAATGTGCTCCCCTAACATTCGCTCACTGTCATTTAGAAACACCAACCCAAGTTGACTGACTAAAAGCTCGCGAAATGTAGCGCCTGCACCAAGGGGGATATCTTTGTCTTCGACATCAGCGCCGTGATTTCTTATGCTGGTTTTATAATCTGGCGTTTCATCGTCTAGGTATTCTTCAAAGTCGAATTCTTCTATTGCATCATCCTTTTCTCCCTCCTCTTCTGAGACATCCTCAGCCTCCTCCACGCCTTCTTCTAATGCCGGATTTGCCTCGAGTTCTTGTTTAATTCTCGCTTCTAATTCCACAGTAGGCACCTGCAAAAGTTTCATCAGCTGGATTTGCTGAGGAGACAGTCGTTGTAGTTGCTTTTGTTGTAGAGATTGTTTGAGCATTGTTAAAATTCAGCCGACAGTGGCGTTCGAGGAAATGGAATGACGTCACGGATATTCGACATACCTGTGCAATACATGACTAGCCTTTCAAATCCCATGCCAAACCCACAATGCTTGGCCGAACCGAACTTTCTTGTTTCAAGATACCACCATACATGATCCTCTGGAATATTAAAGTCTGCACATTTCTTTTTAAGGACATCTAACCGCTCCTCACGTTGTGATCCACCGATTAATTCGCCTATCCCAGGCACAAGAACATCCATCGCAGCAACCGTTTTACCGTCGTCGTTTGCACGCATGTAAAACGCCTTAATTTCAGAGGGGTAGTCTGTTACAATGACAGGACCTCCAACATGCTTTTCTACCAGCCATCTCTCGTGTTCTGAATGAAGGTCGTCCCCCCATTCACAAGGGTATTTGAATTTCTTTTTCTTAAATGGCTTTGAATTCCTGAGTGCATCAATCACCTCAGTATAGGTCATATGTGCAAACTCACTCTCAACAACATTCCGAAGCCTTTCACATAGTGAATGTTCATTGCGGTCGTTTTGTGGAAGTTGTTTCTCAGCCTGTAGCTCTCTGTTTTCTAGGAATTTCAAATCCTCTTCTCCATGCTTTAAGACATATGCCAAAACATACTTTAAACAATCCTCAGCCAGTTTCATGTCATCCTTGAGGTCAGCAAATGCCATCTCAGGCTCCACCATCCAAAACTCTGCCAAATGTCTTGATGTGTTTGAGTTTTCAGCTCTAAATGTGGGGCCGAAGGTGTAAACTTGACCCAACGCCATCGCCGCAAGTTCAGCTTCCAATTGACCACTCACTGTCAAATTTGATTGTGTCCCGAAAAAGTCTTTTGAGAAATCTGCTGCCCCGTCCTCAGTCTTAGGGACGTTGTCCAAATCCAACGTTGTGACTTTAAACATCTCCCCTGCACCTTCAGCATCCATTCCTGTAATGATCGGCGTATGAAGCTGGAAAAACCCTTTTTCATGGAAAAATTGATGCACCGAAAACTGGAGAAGGTGACGGATCCGGAAAACAGCGCTGAATGTACTCGTACGAAATCTCAAATGCGCCTTCTCTCTCAAAAACTCAAGAGAGTGCTTCTTCATTTGGATTGGAAACTCATCTGGGTTTGCGCCGCCTAAAACGTCCAATTCTTCGACTTGAAGCTCTACTGTTTGGCCTCCTCCTTGACTTTCAACCAAAACGCCAACAGCACGTATTGCCGCTCCGGTATTAAGTTGTTTTAGAATGTCATCATCAAAATCTTCTTTTTGGACGACCAATTGTAGATTTCTTAATGTTGAGCCATCATTCACTGCAAGAAACCTGTCGTTTCTAAAAGTCCTCACCCAGCCACAAACCGTCAATTTTTCTTCAGAGGGTGCAGTTTCAAGCACCTTTGTTATTCTTAGTCTTTCCATGTCAGACAAAGATAAGTGACCCACCCTTGATTATTAAGGGCAATTAAGAGTATTCCGAGTCGCGCTTTCCATCGCGTAAACGAATTATTTTCTGAGCCCTAGCGGCAACTTCCTCTTCATGTGTTACCACGATTAACGTGTTGCCGTCTTGATGTATTTCATCAAAAAGCTGCATAATACCCTCTGATGTCTTTGAATCTAAGTTCCCTGTGGGCTCATCCGCAAATATGATTGAGGGGTTCATGACAAGTGCACGTGCAACGGCAACACGTTGTCTTTGGCCGCCACTAAGCTCATTCGGCTTGTGGGTAACTCGATCTCCCAATCCCACTTTCTCGAGAACTTCCGTTGCTCTGGCCAATCTCTCCTTTTTCGGAATACCTGCGTAAATCATCGGCAAAGCAACATTTTCAAGCGCAGTGTAACGGGGAAGAAGATTAAACGTTTGAAAAATAAAACCGATTTCTTTGTTTCGAATCCCTGCAAGTGAATCATCATCCACTTGGCTCACATCTTTGTTATTCAAAAAATACGCGCCTGAGGAAGGTGTATCTAGACACCCCAGAATATTCATGAGTGTTGACTTCCCCGACCCTGACGGACCCATAAGCGCAATATACGATCCCTTGTCAATATCGATATTCAAACCATCAAGGGCTCTGACAATTGTGGAACCCACTGTGTAATGTTTCGTGAGGTTTTTTGCTTGAATAATGGGGTGACTCATAAGCACAAAGTTAAGTTTATAAATTTATTGTGTAGAAAATAAGTTGTAAGTTTGAAACAATTGAAACAAACCAAAATGAGGATTTTATACACACTGCTATTTTTCAGCCTGTTTTCCATAACTGCGTTTTCTCAAGTCACAGTTGATCAGCCGTATACAATCGAGCAGTATGTCAGTGAAGTGCTGATTGGAAATGGTGTCACGGCGACCAACATCACCTATACTGGATCCGAAGAACAACTGGGGTATCTGTCAGGCGCAGAAGGTCTCTTCTCAGTTAGCTCAGGCTTGGTTCTTAGTACGGATCACGCCACACACCTTAGCGATCCTGGGTGCATGGACACACAATTTTGTACCGGCTGTCAAGGTCTGGGAAATGATCAGGATCTTCTAGATGTCGCCAATTCTGTCCCCCCACTTATAGGACAAACATTTACCGTGAGCTCGGTGAACGATCTATGTATTCTTGAATTTGATTTCGAAGCAGGAGGAGACAGCATTTCATTCAATTACGTCTTTGGTTCAGATGAGTACCTGACCTACGTTAATACGACATACAACGATATTTTTGCGTTTTTCCTTTCTGGACCTGGAATTACAGGCCCATATGATGCGCCTTTTGGATTTCCAGATGGCGCGATTAACATTGCTTCAGTTCCAGACAGTGACCCTTTACTTCCTGTCACAATTAGCTCGGTAAATAATGTCACAAACGCAGCTTACTACATTGACAACCAAACCAACAATGACATATGCATCAATGGCTATACAGAGACTTTTACTGCATCTGCTTCAGTTCAATGTGGGGAGGTTTATCACATTAAACTCGCGATCGCTGACGGTTCTGACGGTGCTCTAGAGTCTTTTGTGGTTCTGGAAGAAGGGAGTTTCAGTTCGAACGCCATCGATATTGTTGCGAGCGCCACGATTGATGGCGCAGAGATTTTCCTTGGTGACACGACCGTTGTAGAGGGATGTAATACTGCTGTCTTTACTGTAATTAGACCTGATGACACCCTTCGGGACACCATTACGCTAAATATTTTCGGAACAGCCGTGAACGGCAGTGACTTCATAGAGATTCCTACATCTTGGATTTTAGAACCTGGAGAAAGTTCGTTCGATTTAGAGCTAAACCCTTACAATGACAGTGCAAATGAGGGCGCAGAGACCGTAACAATTGAATACGAATACGTCAATGACTGCGGTGATACAATTCTTACAAGTGCAACGATTGTTATTTTAGACCCCGAGCCTATTACGTTATTCACTTCGCCGGTGGGATGTCTGGATGGTGCTGGAAATATTGAACTCATCGTCAACCCCTTGAGCGGTTTTGGTCCGTTCGATTTCCAATGGAACACGGCTGAAAATGACACCTTGAATAACTTCACGTATAATACGAGCTTCATTCCTGGATCTGCAACTGTCACCGTGACGGATGTCTGTCAATCAGTAACAGAGGCGACCATTACATGGGACATTTTAGAGGATTTTGTAGGTGAGGATGAAACCATCTGTTTGGGCCAAACCGCGACGGTTCCCTCTTCAGGTGGCACAGGTGGGTTTAGTGAGATTTACACTGAGATTGAAGATCCGGATGGCAATCTGATTTGGGTCAGTATTGTCGGCGCCTCACTGGACACGACATTAATTTCATTCCTAGACAACATTGATGTGGTCACGGGTCTATATGATGGGCTTTACAGTTCGGGAAGCGGCGGAATCGGCTCCATCGAAGTCCAACTTGTTGACGGATGCGGAAGCATCGCTTACAGCACGATTAGCGTAGAGATTTGCGAACTAGAATTCTACAATGTTTTCACGCCCAACAGTGATGGTGATAATGATACATTTGAAATCATGGGGCTTCAAGGCTATCCCGGAAGTCAGCTTTCCGTTTACGACAGATGGGGGGTTCAGGTATATAACAACTCAAACTACATAGGTGCATGGCGGGGTATTAACAATCAAAATGCGCCACTTCCTGAAGGAACCTACTATTACACACTCTCGGTGAACTATGTGGGAGAGGAGCCTTTAGAATTTACAGGCGATGTCGTCACTGACCTCAGTGTACAAGGCGTCGTGAAGTTTTCGGGCAACTTAATGATATTGCGCTAACACCTCACTAAGAGATTAGAGAGCATCCTGTCATCTCACTTGGCTGATCTAATCCCAAGAGATCTAAAACAGTCGGTGCGACATCGGCAAGCTTCCCGTCCTTTACAGAACGAACACCCTCAGCGACAACGATGATCGGAACGGGATTCGTCGTGTGCGCAGTATGTGGCGATCCGTCGGGATTGACAACACGGTCGGCATTTCCATGGTCGGCAATGATGACGAACATGTAGTCGTTTTCCTTTCCGACTTTAAGAACTTCTGCAAGACATTCATCCGTCGTCACTACCGCTTGAACGATGGCTTCATACACACCTGTATGACCCACCATGTCGGGATTTGCAAAATTGAGACAAATGAAATCTGCTCGGTCAGACGCCATTTCTTTTGACACCAACGCGACAAGTTTCCTCGCAGACATTTCAGGCTGGAGGTCATAGGTGGCGACTTTGGGACTGCTCGCCATCAGTCTGTTTTCACTTTCAAATGGCGCCTCTCTGCCTCCATTGAAAAAGAACGTCACGTGCGGATATTTTTCGGTTTCTGCGATTCTAAGTTGAGATAAACCCGCGGAAGAAACAACCTCACCTAAAGTATTCTGAAGATTAGGCTTGTCGTAGATGACTTTTATATTGTTGAACTTGTCGTCATAGTTCGTCATCGTGACGAAATAAAGCGGAAGCATTGACATCCCAAATTCAGACAAATCTTTTTGAGTAAGCGCTGTTGTGATTTGGCGACAACGGTCCGTTCTGAAGTTAAAACAAATCACTACGTCATTGGGACGTATTTGGCCTTCTACCCCTTGAATTCTAAAGGGCAAAATAAACTCATCCGTGGT
>JAPKBK010000175.1 GCA_028823435.1 Flavobacteriales bacterium | reverse complement strand
AATCTAACAAGTCAACAGCGGTCACAAAGCCATCGCCATTCACATCCGCTGGACAAAGTGCCGCAGTATCAAATGTGCAAGAACCATCATCTGTATTCACTGCAGCATCATAATTTGTGGCATTGTCATAGGTGCAACCTAAACAACTGTAGTCACACACCCCGGAGTCTGTTGCTGAGCAATCATAATCACAGGCTGTGGCATCTTGACACCCTGACACTTCAAACGCATCGCAAACACCATCTGCATCAGTATCAGACAAACACAACCCGTCACAATCATATCCCGCTTCAGAATACGTACAAGACAGGTCGTCTATATAAGCCACGTCATCAAAATTACATGCATTCTCATCAATGCATCCAAAACAAAGGTCAAACACACAAGAACCATCATCTATCGTAGCCTCAACATTAAAGTTACACGCACTTTGATAAATACATCCTGGAACAGAAACATCACCTATTGAATCACCAACAGTAAACAGCCCCACTTGTTCGAGATAACTCCAACACGTGAGCCAATTTTCTCCTCCCGGTTCAAATGCGCCAAAATACATTGCTTGATCAAACCAAGTGTCAGGCGAAATATACTCAAGTGCAGGAACAAGATCATTCCCTGGTTCTAAAAACACGGGGTCCGAGACCATCCCCGTACCTGTATCAATCGCCACAGAATAATCAAACATGGAATTCTGTGCCATATTTTCCCACTGAAGAAAAGAG
The DNA here is from genome assembly GCA_028823435.1 of Flavobacteriales bacterium. GTDB lineage: Bacteria > Bacteroidota > Bacteroidia > Flavobacteriales_D > Sanyastnellaceae > UBA974. The sequence goes on along the minus strand of JAPKBK010000175.1, from coordinate 3,334 downwards.
TCAATGACATTAAACTGGGCAGAACCAATATGACCATCGTAAAGAATCATGTCACTGATACTCGTACTGTCTCCAACATCCCAGAAATGGTTGTTTTTTAAGACAAGCTCGCCAAACAAAAGCATTTCCCAAGCATCACAGGGATCGTGGTCTTCAAAGTCAATGCCTTGACCGAAGCCTGCAAATATTGAGTTTGACATTTTTGGAGACCCTCCGTTGTGGATTCGCAATCCTGATTGAGATTTGGGCCCTATAAAAGTGCCATTAATAATCGATGGGTTTGTATAGGGCATAAAGGATATATCTACGTTTGATTGTTCCCAATCGTCCCCTTCAATATCCAGTGCATTAGAAATACCTAAACTATCCCCAACGACCTGAGAGCTGTCATTGATCACAAACAAATACTGTAAACGCCCACTCCAACCCTGATCAAACTCTACCCCATCCTCCGCATTAAATGCAGACGCAACATATTTTAAATCGACAGTACCTCCCATAACTTGCAGACCATCATCAGCCGAACCCACAAGTTCAATGTGATCAATTTGTGTTCCGCTTCCTACAGCACATAGCTGAAGGAGATTTGTTTCGTTGCCATTGTTTGATTCATTTGTGGCGATATTTTGAGAATAACCTAAAGAAGTACTTCCATGTCTGAAAGAAGCATACCTTAAGATCCCGCTTGACTCCGCAGGTGCAGTATTGCCACCATACACGTGACGGAAATTACCAGTAAGGTCAATGATTCCTTCTGCCAAATCTGTTCCGGTACCAGCACCTAAAGCCTGAGAAGGAAAAACAGATGAATCATCAAAATAAAGCGTATTGGTTTGACCTGCGCCACATATAATTAACCCACCCCACTGACCTTTAACATCTACGCCAACAGTCCCATCAAGAGGGTCTGCTTCGTGTGTGAATGTGATGGCGCAATCTGGCGTTCCTTCAGCCAAAATAACGGCGCCTCTAGAAACAATTAAGGATCCAGGATAGGTCGTGTAGGTAATTGTTTGCTCAGTAATATTACCTACTGAGAACGTTGTTTCTTGAAATCCTGTACCTGCGCCACCTTTAACGATTGCACCAGGCTCAATGGTTAACGTATCACCTGAATTGACGAATACCTGTTCTTGAAGTATGTATATGGTATCACAACCCCATGTCACAGTTCCAGTCCCTAGCCCTCCGTTGTCTGTGACAGTCACGACAGGTCTGTCAGCTGCCGGGGGACATGCGCAAGGAGTACCACCTTCATCATTTTGAGAAAAAGCGGCAAATGACATTGCTAAGGACAAGAGTCCAAACAACAACAAACCCTTGTAGGGGTGCGTATATTCAAAATGAGGTGTGTTTTCCATCAAGGGTTCTGTTAACAACATAAAAGGTACAACTATCTCAACGAAGATTATGTGTAAAAGGTTACGTTATTCTGCTGATATGATCACTTCAAACTTAAATTTACACCATGGAAATAAAAGTATTGCTATTAACAGTTGGATTGCTAGGGTTAGCTTTTGCAGGTATTGCTATAAAATTACTTGTGAAAAAAGATGGTGAATTTTCAGGCACGTGTGCGAGCAACAACCCAATGTTTCAGGACGACAACGGCTCATGTACTGTGTGTGGTGCTAGGCCTCAGGATCTATGTCTCAATGAATCAGAAAAGGAGCTGGAAAAGAAAACTTAAAGCCAGATGATGGCTTCCTTCCAGCCTTCTGTAGCCCAAAACTCAAAGGGTACGTCTAATGTTGCGTTTACGCCTGCATCAATAATAAAAAGCGCTTCAATAGGGGGACCTGACTTTTCTCTGCGCATTCTATCAATAAAAGCACGCCCATCTTTCGGCCCCAGAACCATACAAGCTGTCGCGTAGGCATCTGCAACAGCGGCACTTCCTGCTTGTATTGTCACACTTAATAAAGCATGGTAGGCTGGAAATCCCGTTCTGGGATCTATCGTATGTGACACCCGAACACCCTGAATTTCTTTGAATTTCCTGTAATTGCCACTTGTACAAACAGACGCATTTTGTACTTCTAAAATAGCTTGAAGTGGACGTCCGCCAGTCCCATCGTTTGTCACGGGCTTGTCAACTGCAATTCTCCAAGGCAAACCTTTCAAATTCAAACCGATACACCTCACTTCTCCTCCCAACTCAACCATTGCATTCTCAATACCTGAGGCCAAAAGAAGATCGATCAGCATATCTACAGTATAACCCTGAGCAATGGCATTAAAATCCAATTGAGTCCTACGATCTCCCTTGACAATAAGGGTTTCTGAGCGCGCACGCGACGTCTCTGGCCCCACCAAATCTATATTCTCAGGTCTAAATCCCACAAAACGCATGATGCTATCTACATCGGTAGAATCAACTTTATCGACATGTTTTAATCCAAACCCCCACAAATCGACAAGCGGCTTGACCGTCGGGTCAAAAGCACCGTCAGAATCGGTGTGAATTTCCGAAGAGAGTTCCCATATCACAGACCAAATCTTGCTGTGATCTTCAAAAGTAAAATCGGCATCCTCTCTGTTGAAATTATTTAGTTCCGTAATCCGCGCATCCTGTCGCCACATATTCATTTCCACATCCATGGATTCTATCACAGAATCAACTTGAAGTTGAGTGACACTTTTATCACCATTGTACTTAATCAGATACGTCGTCCCTTGGGCTTCTCCTGAATGAACCCGTTCTAAAGAGGATGGCCCACAACTCACTAAATTTAGGATAACAAAAACGGTAGCCACTTTAAGAGTAGCTACCGCAATTAAGTTCATATAAGTATTCAAAGCGTGATGGTTATCCTCCGAAATCATCAAACGCTACATTCTCCTCCGGCATCCCCCAATCGTCGGCCATTTTAAGAACAGCTTGATTCATCAAAGGTGGGCCACAGAAATAAAGCTCAATATCCTCAGGTGAATCATGACCTTCGAGATGATGTTTGATCACAGCATTGTGAACGAACCCAAGGAATCCATCGCCCTCAGAATCTTGACAGTCTTTTTTCTCGACCCAGTTATCTTCAGGCGCTGGTTCTGAAAGAACAACATGGAAAGTGAAATTCGGAAACTCCGCATCAATTTTCTTAAAATCTTCGAGATAGAACAGCTCACGTTTAGATCGCCCCCCGTAATAGAACGTCACCTTTCTGCCTGTTTTCACAGTGTGAAAAAGATGAAAGAGATGCGAACGCATTGGCGCCATACCCGCACCACCTCCAATGTAGAGCATTTCAGACTCCGTTTCTTTGATGAAGAACTCACCATAAGGACCTGAAACTTGAATTTTATCTCCCTGCTTTAGATTAAAGACATAAGAAGA
>JAPKBK010000174.1 GCA_028823435.1 Flavobacteriales bacterium | reverse complement strand
TGTCCTTAAGCAAATCCCCAATCCCTTCTGCATGTTGAAATGCGAGTATTTCAGTAGGCGCCATAATACATGCTTGAAAGCCATTGTCTATGGCCAAAAGAGCTGCCATAAGCGCAACAATGGTTTTACCACTCCCCACATCTCCTTGGAGCAATCTGTTCATATGCCAGCCCGTTTTAAGATCGGCCCTAATTTCCTTCAGCACTCTTTTTTGAGCACCCGTCAGTTCAAACGGCAGATATTGACTGTAAAATTGATGAAATTTCTCGCCAACATGTGAGAAAACAACCCCAGGAAGATCAACCGTAAGCGTTCTTTTGTGTTGAAGCAAAACGAGTTGGAGATAGAGTAATTCTTCAAATCTCAATCGCTTTAATGCCCTGTCGGCTTCGAGGGGAGTCCTGGGAGCATGGACCATCTCAAAAGCCTCTCTGCGTGATGGGAATTTTAATTCAGACAACAAATGATCTGGCAACGTCTCCGTTAATTCAGATTGAGTGTCATCCCAAGCCACCCTAATCAACCTCGCCAGCCCCGCACTATTTAACCCGCGATTCGTTAATTTTTCAGTCGATGAATAAATGGGATGAAGTCCTCCGCCACGCCGCTTCTCAAACGCATCTGCCTTCTCAACTTCAGGGTGAGCGATATTCCACTTGCGTCCAAATTTTGTAGGTCTACCAAATACAACCACCTCAACATTTAAGGGCAATTGATTGATGATCCATTTTGCGCCTTTAAACCACACCAACTCCAACTCCCCATCCCCATCACCATCCTGAAAGACCGCAACCAATCTACTTGCCTTCTTTCCACCCACCAATTCCTTTTTTGTGATCTTACCCTTTAACTGCAATGAGGTGGTCTCCGCTTCGATGTCAGAAATTCTATGAAAAACAGATCGATCCTCATAACGAAACGGCAGATGTTGGAGCAAATCGAAGAAAGTATTGACACCCAATTCAACCTTAAGAAGTTCGGCGCGTTTGGGCCCCACTCCTTTCAGGTAAGCTATTGGTGATTCAAGATTTGTTGTCATCGCGGCGATCACAATATCTGCAATCTATCGCCTTTGATACAAGTTAAACGAGCATTAAAACGGGATTCTCGAGAAGGTTTTTAAAATCCTTTAAGAATGCAGCGCCTGTTGCGCCATCGACAACTCTGTGATCGCAACTAAGCGTTACTTTCATCACATGTCCCGGGACGACCTCTCCGTTTTTAACGACAGGCACATCACTTATCCCTCCTATGGCAAGAATACACGCATCAGGCGGATTAATAATCGCCGTAAAGCTCTCTATACCAAACATTCCCAAATTAGAAATTGTAAAAGTACTTCCCTCCCAATCGCTGGGCTGTAATGTCTTGTCTTTTGCCTTTCCAGCAAATTCTCGAACCTCTTCTCCTATGGTCGCAAAAGATTTGCTGTCTGCAAACCGCACCACAGGAACTAACAGTCCATCCTCAACTGCTACTGCAACACCAATGTTTACGTGTTCGTTGTAGCGAATTTTATCTTCTAACCAACTGCTATTTACCGCTGGGTTTTTTCTCAGAGACACTGCGGCAGATTTAACAACCATGTCATTGAATGAGATCTTATACAACCCTTGGGCATTGATTGCATTTCTAGCCTGGATTGCATTCGACATATCAATGGATACCGACAGGTAGAAGTGGGGAGCCGAAAACTTACTTTCTGCCAGGCGACGTGCAATGGTTTTACGCATTTGACTCACTCCAACCTCAGAAAACCTTTCTTGACTAATCACAGGCATGCCAGAAGCGCTTGCCATCTTAAAATTCTCCACGTCACTCTTCACAACACGTCCACCTTCTCCAGATCCAGGGATCCTATCAAGAGAGAGCCCCAATTTGTCAGCCAATTTCTTTGCTAAGGGAGATGCGATAACACGTGTATTGGGCGCACGGGACACCGGAGCAGCAGCGGCAGCTACTGGCGCTGGTGAAGCTGGGCGGGGTTGTGGCGTGACTTCATTCGACGCAATTGCAACAGGTGGCTTGTCGGTCGATACTGGAGCAGGTTCATCCGAAGCTGTGTTTGCTTTAGCTGCGTCTGCCAATAGTTTTTTAATGTCCTCACCCTTTTCACCTAGAACACAAAGCACACCATCAACGGGTGCCGCATCTCCAGTTTGAACACCGATGTGCAAAAGAACGCCGTCTTGAAATGACTCGAATTCCATCGTGGCTTTGTCTGTTTCTATTTCAGCCAGCAGTTCTCCGCTTTCAACAACATCACCCACTTTTTTATGCCAAGCAGCCACGACTCCTTCAGTCATGGTATCACTTAATTTAGGCATACGTACAATCTCAGCCATGGCTCTACTATTTATATAATATTTCAGTCTTTAACAAAAGGGTAATCTTCTTGAACATAAACGTCCTTGTATAACTCTGACGCATCAGGCTTGGGACTTTCTTCCGCAAATTTAACGGCTTCTTCGATAACCTCCTTCACTTTCTTTTCTACAGATTTTAACTGCGCTTCAGTCATCCAGTTCTGTTCTAACAAAACGCCCCGAACGTACTTCACAGGATCTTGATCCTGGAACGAAGATACCTCATCCTTGGTTCTGTACTTCTGAGGGTCAGACATCGAGTGACCTTTATATCTATACGTCTCGATATTTAACAGCGTGGGGCCTTCTCCCTTTCTACCTCTATCTGCCGCGCGTTTTATCGCAGCACAAACATCTTCAGGGCTCATACCGTCCACTGTTTCTGAGGGCATGTCATAACTGTCGCCCATCTTCGATAAGTCATGCACATTTGTGGTACGTTCGACACTTGTACCCATCGCATATTGATTGTTTTCAATGATGAAAATGACTGGCAATTTCCAGTTCATAGACATATTGAAGGTCTCGTGCAAAATACCTTGGCGAGAAGCCCCATCACCCATAAAGCAAACGGTCACGTGATTCTCTTCACGATATTTATCGGCGAATGCTATACCGGCACCGAGTCCGATTTGGCCTCCCACGATACCATGACCACCAAATAGGTTCTTGTCCTTGTCAAACATATGCATGGAACCACCTTTGCCCTTTGAACATCCTGTGATTTTACCATACAACTCTGCCATTACAGCTTTAGGATCCGTCCCTAAAACCAATGGGTGCGCATGGTCACGATATGCTGTGATGACTCGGTCGGTGGGCTTAATGGCTTCTTGCATACCAGACAGAACTGCTTCCTGCCCGATATATAAATGACAGAAGCCACCGAATTTTTGTTGTATATACAACTGACCACACTTCTCCTCAAACTTACGCATGAGGAACATGTCTTTATACCACTTGCGGTACACGGCCTCTGAATGAGGGAGTTTGTTTAATTTCTTCTTTGCCATGAGCAACGTATGCGAATTATTTTATCCTATTATTAAACCTTTAAAAATAAAGATCGTCCAATTATCAAGCAAATATAACTTCCTGTACATTTGCAACACCTAACATCAACCCATTTTTTGTGTCTGTCATTGAGAACTTTTTTAATTCGTATGAGCATATCGGCTTGCAAGAGCTTGAAGATGTTGCGCTTATGGACAGAAGTGAGAAGAAATATATAATTCCTATCGCATGGTGCGGTGATATTTCAAAGAAACTGAGCAAAGACTACAACATCCTTGAAATCGAGAATAAAAGGCAATTTAGATATGACAACCTGTACTTCGATACACCAGAGAACATCTGTCTACAGGATCATATTCGCGGCAGAAAAAACAGGTTTAAAGTGCGCATAAGATCATATTCCAATTCTAACATCAGCTTTTTGGAAGTCAAATCACGGAATGTTTATGGCAGATCGCAAAAGCTGCGCATTCAAAGAACCTCTGAGAAATGGGACAGTCCTTTCACGACAAAAGAACAGGCATTTCTTGCTAATTGTGTGCCATTTGCTGCTGAGCTAAAGCCCGTCCTGTATAGCAGTTATTCTCGATACACCATCGCCAATATCGGGAAAGGTGAGCGAATCACTTTCGACACCAATCTTGAATACAAAACACTCACAGGGGAAACATTCAAACCCCTTGATGG
>JAPKBK010000173.1 GCA_028823435.1 Flavobacteriales bacterium | reverse complement strand
TCAAGACAAGTGGTGTTGTCGCCGCCACAAATACCACACGCGTCGAGTATGTTTCCGTCACAGTCACAGTCGCCAGCAGGGATACCTGATCCACCACAAATTCCGCACTCATCATTCTCGTTACCGTCGCAGTCACAATCGCCATCTGGGATACCTGATCCGCCACAAATACCACACGCGTCGAGTATGTTGCCCTCGCAATCACAATCTCCTTCTGGCATACTTGAGCCGTCACAAACACCACATCCAAAACGAGCTTTAAAGTTGTTGACCGAGAGGTCCCCGTCGCCATCTTGATCCCAAATGACAAGATAATAATTTGTTACACTAGTGAAGTTTGGCACAGGCAGCGTGTTCCATGTATTTGCGCTTTCAACACCACAAGCAGTAAGGGTTAAATTACTGCAATCGCCAGAAAGGTACTCACCAGTAGTTGTGTTCAGTGTAACACCTTCTTGAGGAGAACCAGCATGGTACAATGCCCATGCTATATTGTCGCCTGAGTTGTCGTTGACCTGCACTTGGAATGTCCCCGCCAGCGACCGAACGTCAAAATTTAACCAAATCAATGGCTGACTCGGTGTTGGGTTAGCAGGGAAAACTTCATTTCCACTGGAAGGCTCTACACATGATTCACCTCCAAGATCTATCACAAAATCACCTGGATCATAGCAACCTGTACTTTGAATGTTGGATTGAGTTTCTGCAGAGCTGCCACAACTAATTATTCCGTTTGCTGGCGCCATATTATCAATCCCATCATTTCCGGATGGAGTGTCATCGATAGAACTGTCTACATTCCATGTTGACCCACCTTCCCAACGAATCGCATTGCAAGAAAAGCCCTCTCCTGCGCATGGAGAAACCAGAAGAGTCGCATTATCATCCTGATCTGTAGAGTCATCACCAGGTATTGAATCTGGATCATCTTCGTTATCTGTCTCAATTTGAGCATAATTTTCATAGGACCCTGAACCATTTACGGTCACAACCATTTCTAATGTTGTTGAGCTTCCAGCGGTCAAATGACCTGCCACGTCTCCGTTATACGCCCACTTGTTGGTACCTGTATCATAGTCATTACCCAATACTCCATTGTCACTTACATACGTAAATCCAGAAGGGAGTATATCCTCTACCGTGAATCCAGAAGAACTTGGGAGGAGGGACTCATTTGTTACTGTTAAATAAAAAGTAATGTTGTCACCAACGCTTGGATAAGCGTCTGATACGGTCTTTTCTAAGGCTAAATCTACAAAAATTATTTGAGCAGCTGGACTGTCGCAAGACACTACACCGAAGTCATCGTTTCCCTCCTCGACAGAATTGTCTGTATTTCTGTTATCGCCAGCGCTAATGGGTGAGTGATTTCCACTGCTATCCTTTATATCCCCATCATTATCTAGATGAACATCGTACACCACAACACAAAGTGTTGCAGGAGCTTGGGTAAATCCCGTATATGTAACCGTAAATGTGCCTTCGGCGAGTGGGCCTGAATTAAGATCACATGAATTACCATTCTCAATAGGGTCCAAGCCATAGGGCATGAGCACATGAGGAACAGAATTTGCAATTCCTGCACCCGTATTCGCAAGACCATCTAAAGTTTGATCGACAAATCCTGAGCATGTAGTCGAAGTAGATCCCAATATGGAACCAAGGTTCGTTTGACCGAGAAATTCATCATAGCTTCCTCCGGCGGCAACCCAATCTGCTGGATTGTCAGTAAAATCTGGTTGAGTCCCATCGCCGTCTATGTCAGCAAAAACAGCAACAGCAGGAACTTTTTTATCCTGATCCGTCCAGCCCCAATCCACAATCAGAGTCAACTCATTGGTATCATAATTATAAGAAACTTGGAGGCCTGTAGGTACAGGCGTGTCATCCTTGAAAGTATGGCTTGCTGTTAAAGCGGAAGATTGTCCAATAGCCGTCAACTCAAAGACCGAATTGAATGAATCATCGGGATCAACAAACCAACTCGTTTCTATATTTCCATCAGCCTGACCATCATTGTCATTTGGCCCTCCATCAGTAACCGTCCAGGGCGTATGACCATTTCCTGTATTTGGTTTTCCATCAATATGTAGAACCAAAAACTCAACGGCTTCTCCAATTTGGAAACCTGCAGCACTGATATAAGCCGTTTCTGACGGGGCATAATCAGGCTTGTCAGTAGTTACTGTTGCTACAGCATCTCCTTGTGCATGAAGGAAAGTAATTGACATACAAAATGAAAAAAAGAAAAGTGAGCGTACTGTTAATGAGTCCATAAAATTATTGAAAGTATTCATGTAAATAATTTTGGTTAATGTTGACTTATATATGTATAATCTAGATGTCTGGTTTCAGTCTTATTTAGATTGAAACATTTCCAAATATATCATTTATAGGTGACCTCCGACCTAAAACATAAATTATTAATTATGTAAGTTATCAAAAATGCCCGAAACAATTTTTTATGTTCCGTAAATAACAGGGCTCCAATATTTTATGTGTTTTAAAAAGTTTGTTGAAAAACAAAAAACGCCCATTTTAAAGAGCGTTTTTACTGTTTATTTTTCATGCTTTTTAGCAAACGGTTCCGAAGGCAGAAAGAACGAGAAGTACGTCTGCGACATTCACTGCGCCATCCTCATTTACATCATTTGTGCAATCTGATAGACACCCAAACTCACTTAAAACGGCGAGAATATCGTTAACCGTGACAATTAAGTCACCATCTAGGTCTCCAATACATCCGTTAGAGGTCGATTCTTCCATACACGGATTGAAAAGAGAGGTCATCGTTGTCTGAAGCATCTCATTTACAACATCTACAGCTTGTGAAATACATACCATTCCATTCGCCGATCCTATCCAATGAACACGAAGAAGTGGGTTGTAAACCGTGCTTTTAGGTATAGAGGTACCGTCGTAACTTAAAGAAAGTACGTCTATTCCTCCAGGTACGTGAGCGGGAGTTCCTGTGTAAAGAAGAGGGTCGATCAAGCTTTCCGTTTGAGAGATTTGAATGCCATCGAACTCAAGATGATACGCGTAGATTCTATTGTCAGGATTAAGAACGTGAACGTCAAAATATTGTAAGTCCCAATCTACATTTGCAACGGTAAATTCAACATTGTCAAACGGGTTTTCAACAGCCACAGATGGGAAGTCACAGTGAGAGTGTACGCCCGAACTGTCGGGATGAGCGTGTGCGGAATTCCAGTACTGACAATCCGCTATAGTGGCCGCATCAACAAGGTTGATTAAGCCATCAATATTAATGTCATTGCAAGCGGTCAATGGGATATCTGATCCCAAAACACCTTCTGTATACAATTGAGCGTCTGTTAAGTCTTGGTCAAAATCTGCGTCGATGTCACCCATTAAGGTTGCACCTCCACAATCACCAGCACAATCAAATATGGTCGTGCCATAAGGCTCCCCTGAACAATCTGTGAAAACGGGGCAATCTGTGATAATCGCTACTTCATATCCAACACTTCGATCAATTTCAATGCAAACAACACCCCAATTGTTATCGGTGTTTGTTTCGTAATGGCCCAAAGCATCTGGTGCATAATCCCAGTTTACACGTACGACTAGACGGTACTGGCCATCTGGCACATCTGTAACGTCAATCCATTGGCAACTGAGTCCGCTAGAGTATATATCTCCGCAACCAGCGGAAATGCCCATCGTTGAGCATCCGTAAGTAGCCGTCCCTCCATCGCTACACTCTAAGTCCATCACGCAAAACCCATTTTTAAATCCCACAGGAATGAAACCGCCATCCATGTCAAATAAATCATACTTGGCATATCCATCATAATGCCAGTGGTTGTGACAAGCGCCCCACTCAAATTGTGTAGACGACTCGCCAGTTTGGCCTATATAGTAATCAAGGTCCCCTATATTCTTAATATGTGTTGTGAATCTAATGATTTGCCTTTCCCCAAAGCCATTTAAGCACCCCTCTTCAATATAACAGTCCGTTTCATTAACCTGCATTGTCGTTGCATATAGAGAGCTCGTAATCGCATCGGTGAGAATTAAAAGGTCTGGCCCGTTACACAATGGGTCTCCTTCAAAAATACATGTCCCATTGTCAATTTCAGCGGATGGGTTGTA
>JAPKBK010000172.1 GCA_028823435.1 Flavobacteriales bacterium | reverse complement strand
AAATTGAACAAGATGAGGGGCTAGACAATAAATTTATCGGCAAGAATTTCGTTTTTGATGAGCGATTGGGAGAAAGGATCTCCGATCAGGTAATATCAAATTGTCACCAGTGTGGAGAACGCTCCGATGATCACGTAAACTGCCAGAATAAGACCTGCAATCTCCTATTTATTCAATGTGAAAAGTGTGCTACTGAACACGCTGGATGCTGTTCTAAAAACTGTATCGACTATTCCCTCCTTCCAGAAGAGGAGCAGATGGCTCGGAGAAAGGGAGAAAAAAGCGATTCCCGATTTCACAACCATCAGAAAAGAGATCTGTCACAAGGATTGAAATAGAGAGGAAAAGCCCGGGATCCTAGGGCACCTCACCACATGCGTCTGTTCAGCACTCGCTTCCGAAGAATGCTAGAATGGACAGGAGGTCATTTACACCTGTGATTCCGTCAGAATCTAGGTCGAACGAACAGTTCGTGGAACATCCAAATTCGCCTAGAAGCACAAGTATGTCATTCACAGACACGAATCCGTCGTTATCAATATCTGAGGTACAGAATGTTGTTATTGTGTACGTTTTTGTATCCGAGCACCCAAACTCATTCGTATACGTTACAATGTATTCGCCTTGATTGTTTGCCTCCACCGGGTTAAAACTCAGCACGCGTCCCTGATGTATAAAATTGTTCGGCCCCGCCCAAACATAGCTTGTATCGCTTGACGCAAAAAGCAAATCATATGCATTTATTAATGGAGAGAGTTCAACAGTGTCAACATTGGCGACTGCGAGCACATTCGCTTCAATGACACTTGGATTGTTGCCTATCTTAGATTGAGTGACTACAACAGGCTCTGGCGGTGAGGCTCCCAAATAGTATTGAATAACAGCGGAGCCATCATTGGATACATCTTGGTTTACATTATATATTAAATCAAAAGAATTTGTTTCTGGGTTAAAATTTGTTTGCCAAAAGTCTTGACCATGAACAGATTGATTGACCATCTCCCAACAGTTGTTGTGGGCCTTCCATAAGGTAGGGCTGGCAATATCCGTAAGGCCTGAAAAAACAACAGGAACATAGCCCTTTCCGCCAGTAATGTTAACTAAACCAGTGTTTCCAACAGTTTCAACAGTTAACGGATACACCGTATTTATATTATTCGTTGGAGATTCAGCCGTGATTCTATTTCCTAAAGATTCTCTATGAAGCAACTCGTAACTGTTTCCATACAATGCTAAGGCAGCATCAAAGTTGGTGTTCGGACCATAATAATCTCCAGGTGTTTTAGGCAACACAACCACCTCTACCAACAGTTCAATTTTATCTCCTGATTGAAAAGAGGTCGTTCCCGGAGGAGGCACAATGCAATATGACGTTGGGTTGGTTCCCACACTTGCTGAAAATCCTTGAGAACTGGACCGCTCTCTAAAATAGGGCGTGTTATTTTCTGTGCCGTTGATCGTCGCCTTATAATCTCGAATGACAAGACCGTTGTTCGCGTCAATATCAATACCCGATGAAGCACCTGCATATGCCAACCCATCTCCAGCCCATATCCATGGATTAGACCCTGTCAAGGCTATTTCTGGTGTTGTGTAAGTATTCGAGCCATCATTGACCGGTGTAAGCTGTCCAGATGAACCCGTATCATTCCCATAAATTACCTGCTGTGTGTTGTGAATGTTATAAATATCTCCACCTAGCTGAAATATATCGAACCTATTGAAACTGGTGTTTTTCAATGCCTCTATGTTTATTTTATAATAGATGCGATTATAATCATCTGATCTATTTAAATAAAAGGTGTAATCTAGTTTTAATTTTCTATCCGCAGATACTGCACCAATCGTTGTTTCTGTTAGGTTAGGAGAATACCGCGTGAATTTTGTTTTCACCTCACTTTGGTACTGTACTGTATTCGCGTTGTCGACATAGACCCACATATTTGATCCACCCACATTGCCCGTCCAACCACACTCTGTAGAAGTCCCACCATAGTTTTCATTGGTGACTAAAAAGGGCCTTATGTCCGCCCCATTAGTCCTGCCGTATTCATAATCTGGCGAATGGGTGACACTTTCACCAAAACTACCTATTGCGGCTTCCAGCCATCCACCGCGAGGAATACCAGCACCAACGACCGACAATTGATGTGAAGAAGCCGAATATGTTTCTCCCCATTTGGCTCCGGTGCGTTTGTATTGAAATTGTAAAGTTGTGTTGGCTGGAAGAATAAATTCAGTGTACGCTTTGATCCAGCTTCCGGAATAGAGTTGCGGCGTAGATGAGTGCCAATTTTTCGAAACTTGCAATGGAAACCCAGACGGATCACCATTGTTATTGCAAATTAAAGAATTAAAACCAGTGACGTTAATATTTGGGGTCTGCCTCAGACACAACCGGACTCTTTTAATCTGTGAATCTGTATTGGTAAGGGTGAAATCAATCGCCTGCATTTCATCCGTTAAATTGCAATTATACTGTCCCATCCCATACCGTGGGATGTCTATGACATGCAAACCCTCATTCGCAGAATAACTCACTGACCCGGAAATGTCTATGGGTGATGGAACCGTTTGATTCGCGGTAATTACAATCTCCGATTCTTCTTCAAAACTGCTGAGATAGTTACTGGACAGGTTTTCGTGTATGGCATGAAACAAAATACTTACCTCATAGGATTGACCCATCAGTAAATCTTGAGCGCTTGTTAACACAGTCACTTCATTTGCCACTACAGTAACGCTTTCAGCAAAGGTTCCACCTTTAATCACAAAACCTTGGCCTGCATCTAAACCAAAGGCGTGAAGCGTATCTCCGTTATAATAAGAGGCGTACTCTTCGGGGATTTCAACCGATAACTTTAATTGACCATTAACAATAGTGCCCGTAGGCTTAACATGAAAAGTGATTTTAAAGCGGCTGTTCCAATTTGTGAATTCTACGCCAGTATAGTAGGTGTCAAGAGGTGGCGCATTTGTGAAATTTGTGCTTACAAAGCGTCTGTTGCACCACACCCCAAACTCTGCCATTTGACTGTCCTTAAGACCATTGTTGGTAGGGTTGGGTGCCTTTTCAAAAGTGGGAGTGCCATTTTGTAGAATGGCGTAATCAATGTTACCACTATAATTATTCGCAAAAATATTAGAATCTAAAGCAGAGAACCCCCATGCAGAGGCGTTCTCGGGGTCAGTTACCAGTAAACTTTTTATAGACAACTCCTCAAAATCGATGTTGAGCGCATAGTCGCTGGTGTGATTTGAAAAACTTCGGTTGTGATTAACATTGGACTTCCAGCTGTCGTTCCAATATGTGTAATTGTAGCTGCTTGAAAAATTCGTGTATGATTCTGTGTTTATCTCATGGATGATATTCTGAGACTTTCCAGTAAAAACCGAGCATAAAGAAACAAGAACGAAGAAGGCCTGGAAAAATAAAGTTCTCATAGTCTTAAATTTAAGAATTACAAGATACCACTATTATTTTATGTGTAAGTAAGAAGGTCTGAAAACAAAAACGGGAGACAACCTTTCGATTACCTCCCGTTAAGGATATGGGACAATTTGGCCCCAATATGACTTTAAAAATTATTCTGAATCAGCAGCAGGAGCAACTTCTTCAACAGGAGAAGCTGAAACAGCCATGACCATACCTGTCGCATCAAAATAATCTCCTGACTGGATTATGAGACCGTCTTGAAAATCAAAGAAATGGTAAGAATCTACTGAAAAAGATTTGCCAGTTTCAACACTTACGCCCTTCCAAGTTCCGTAAACACGAACACTGCCATCTGAAGCAAGTGTTTCCGAATCTACGCCAGGTAACCAAATCGCCTTCTCAAAAGAAACATCCTTAAATCCTCCCATATAGAATTTGGCCTGTCCCATGACACCATCGTAATCAACCGTGCCTTGACCATACATTGGTGACTGATGCTTAACATCTGCGTGGATTAAAGACTTCAACGTTTCAAAATCAGGCGTTTCGTAGCAAGACATTGCTGTTTTTGCAATTTCTAAATTCGTATTGTATAACGTTAAGTCATTTGGCTGACTGCATGCTGTTAATACAACAACAAGGGAAAATAATAAATGTTTCATAATTTGATTTGATTGATAAGCGGCG
>JAPKBK010000171.1 GCA_028823435.1 Flavobacteriales bacterium | reverse complement strand
TATAGTGCTCCATCAAATCTGAGATGCGCTTCAAGAAAATAGCATGCTCACACGCCTCTTCTGAAGAGTAAACCTCCTCAAAAGTTTTTACTGGTTCACCACGCACACCAGAGGATATACCAATCTTGTATTCTTCAAACATACGTAAACACACACTGACATACTTTCCAGCCATTGGATGTCGACGCATTTTGTCAAGTACGGTCCTAAGTTCATGACTATGCTCTACAGCAGGCCTACCATTTTTGGAGGATGACCCCACTGGACTATTCCTATGTTCAGCGATTAGACGACGACGTGATTCATCATCGAACAATAGTGGCATGACATAGGTTTTCGTCATAAATTTATCTGCTTCACTATGAGCTGTATTCGCCTTTACACCCTTAACTTTACCTAAGTCTAACATCATTTATTCTCCGTTTTTAAATCAATTATTACGACATGGAACTGATTCTCCACGTTCCTCTTTCAATCTCATGGCTGCAATTTGTGCTTTTTCAGGTGTTTTAAAAAGTTTGTCTTCAAACAAAATGAGTGGTTTCGCCCGGTCAGCATTTAACTGACCTACACACCACTCTTTATCTGGCACTGTGCAAACTACAACATATGCTCCATCAATCGGACCGTAGTGTCTGTTATTTAGTGTAAATAAACACTTCGCCAAATCATTTACTTTATCCTTATCAAGCGAACCAATTATCGACTTTTCTAACTCATTAAGGGGCTTAGTGCTTGTCCCAACAACAGATTTCCCAATTGGCGGGTCCATCATTTCAGGGTGTTGATTATTTGCCATTTTAGTTATCTATATTGAGAATATGATTAAGGCAAAGGCCCCTCTTTCAGAAAGCCCCTAATTGCATTTTCTGTAATGCGTGATACATTGTTGTTGTAATTATTATGAGACAGACTGCCACACCATGAAAGTGAACCCGGCGCAAACAGTGCACCATCATTTGGTGTTTTATAAAAAATCATGTCAGCACGCACCATTGGATTTTCCGTTCCACCGCCATGGTAGCCACGAACGGAAAAGTGAATTTCTTCGTTCACTTGCAACATTAAATTCGTATGCCCTTCAGAATGAGCCAATAAATAGGCCTCATGTGGGGTGCCGAATTCTATGTCATAACGATCCAACTCAAGACCGGCAGCACCACCACCAACTAATCCGAAGTCGCCGATTCTTTCACCGTTGCCTATCCCGTCCATGATCCAAGCTGTTTCTGGTCGCTCACTGTCTTTGTCGCGCACATAATAAGAAGACACATCAAAACCATATGCTGTGAATGTTAGCCCACAAAGCTTACTAGGAATGCGCCCTCTTGCGCGCCACATGCCACCATACTTGCCATCGAAAGCATTATTGTATTCACCTGGATTTGCGGTCCAAGCACGAGTGCCTGCTTCGCCTTTTCGTACTTCAATAATATTTGAATTATCAGGATGATACTCACTGCACCAATAGAATCCGTTAGCACCCAGATAGATCCAACGACCACCAGCTTGTTGGTACTGCTCGTACGCTGAAAACATTTTTTCGGAAGTATATTCAGGATGGCTGCCCGTTAGTACAGTTTGGTATTTATTCAGTAATTCCACACCTTCGCGGTCCAAATCTTCGTCCGTATGGATATCGAATTCGAAGTTCTTTTCTTCCAACCAATCGACAAGGTGCAGATCACCGTTAAGCTGCCAAAGAGATGGGGACAACCAGTGGCGATACTTAGGTCGCATGTTCAAAATCGGTCGTAAACGTGATGAGTAGCAAACACCACTGTCATCAGAGTGTAGAGAATAAGTTGATAAACCATACTCCCTATGCTCGTTCAGATACAAATCTGAAGCATTCATCACTGGCACCTTTCCAGCCAACAACTCAGCAACCACACAGTTTGTCGCAAGGTTATCGTTAGAATAGGCTAAATAACTGTTAGTTGGTAAAATAAAAGCAAGCTTTGCAGTGGTTTTACCTCTTGGTGGGCGAACAACGAAGGGAATATAATCCTCTGTATCTGGTGAATCTAATCCACCAATACGCAACCTTGCCGCATAAATTCCACTCTTTAAGTTTTCTGGGATAGTGTATTCAAAATCTACCTCCCATCGTGCGTCGTCAATATCATCATCGTGAAAATGAATTGCCCCATACTCTTCTGGCTTATGATGATAAACGATTTCATCTCCAGTCCAGTTAAAGCCTGTCATTCCACGAACAGGCATATTAATAATATAGCCATTGATCCTAGAGGTTGATGTGTCTACAATCAAGGTAGATGCAATATTATTGGTGATATTGGCATGAAAATCCCACGCTCCTATGACATCATTACGCAACTCAGCAGGACAGCCTTGATAACCGCGAGCCAAGGCTTCAATTTCAGCTTTTGATAATGCACGACGCGATAATCTAGGGCGGTCGATTTTGCCATTATAAGTACTTCGATTTTGCACTGGCAATTCAACTGGTTCCGGGGCTTCTTTGAAGTGGGCACCAAATACGCTACGACCAGATCTTTCTTTCCATGAACTTGCACCCATTAGGAATGGGGCATCGTTAATACCAGGTCGCATACTATTTCTGGATTCTACAACAGCAGTCGTATCTTCAGCTGGATTCAAAAGTCCTATACCAAGACCACCATTTGTTGATGTGACAACCGGTTCCTGATACAAGGTTAGACTGCCGGTACGGGCATCGTAACTGACTGCGGCCAGATACCAGACTTTACGCAGAAGTTTCTTGTCACTGGACACTTTCGTCACCAATCCACGACCGTCTCCTATCTCAGCAGAAAGGCATCCACTTTCATCAATAAATAATCCAAAGCCACTTTTGTTTTCTTCTACCCACTTGGTGAGAATACCCTGTCGACCTTTCCCAGGAGTAGTAGGGAAAATATAGCATTGCAATGTGAAGCTCTCTACATTCAGGCGTTCATCCTGAGGGACGATGACATAAGAACCAGCGTGAATACGTTGATTACGGCCAGGGTAGGCTTTGTTGCAAGTCCCCCCGATTTCTTCTTCTTTATATCCAGGACCTTCAGGATTTGTGTCTCCGTGAATCAAACGCACTATCTGTGCATCATAGACTTCGTTTTCTTCTGAATTAACATAGAATTTAACATCATCCCCTGGACAAACAGAGTATTTGTCGCTATAACCAGTAATTCTTAACATGTTATTCCTTAAACTTTTATAGAAATTATACTTTACAAATATGAAAATCGAGTAGCTATTTTAATTCCATCTTTCGAAGCGCGGACACCCCTGAAGATGCTTTCCGTCAGGTAAAGACTTGGAATATTAATAATCAACTGATACTTTCCAACATAATGCGTGTCTTTCCCGATTGAAAATAGAGTAAGTACCGTACTCAAATACCATTAAACGATTTGCTTCGGAGCCTGCGGTACTTGTGACCAGAATTCTGGATCGTGGCCGTAAAATATCCGTGCACCAGATTTTTGGAGCTTACGTAACATAAGCAAAGAGTTCAGCATTTCCGCACGATCATGAACCAGATGAGGCAAGTGCAAATTAGTCAATGTCTCTTTCAGATAACAGGCATCAGCAGTGAGTATTACATCGCCGGAATCCAGCCGCACTTTTAGCGACTGATGACCTGGAGTATGACCGAATGTTGGAATTGTCATGATTCGTCCATCACCAAACAGATCATGCACTCCGTCAACTTTCTGTATCAGATGGCCTTGATCGTAATCTGCAGGCAAGTACCCGTTGGCTTGAATTAACTCAGGGATTTGTCCTGCTTCCCACTCTCGTTTCTGAATGATGATTTTGGCATTCGGTAACAGCTCATTCCCACCCGTATGATCAAAATGTAAATGTGAATTAACAAGAAATTCAATCTTGTTAGCATCAACATCCAGTTGTTCCAGTCGAGAACGTATGTCTTCTCCCGGATGAAAGTGGACACTGAAAAGATCCGACAGGAATCCGATTCTTCCCGGAGCATCATGTTGGCACTGTAGGTGTAAACCACTATCAAACAAAACTCGTCCACGTGGGTGATCAATCAAATAAGCTGGCACTGGGAAACTAATTTTTCCAACTTTACCTGCCAGCATCATACTCAAATCAGATGTCAACCAACCACAGGTCATTGCATATATTTT
>JAPKBK010000013.1 GCA_028823435.1 Flavobacteriales bacterium | reverse complement strand
AGTTTGGTGGACCCTCAGGGAAGAAGTTTATGCGTAGAAGGTTTAGAGAACTGATTGTTCGGGTTTCTATGATGCCGATTTCGGAACACGATGAAGAATTCTCTCGGGTATTCGATGATTGGAAAACGAATGAAGAACAGGTCGATGATGTTCTTATCGTAAGCATTAGAATATGATTAAAAGTCTCAGTTCTAAGGCTTGGGAATTCCTAAAGTCGGATCGAGCTATCTTACTTTGGGCAAGTATCGTGGGTGTTCTTGCTGGGCTCGTGGCTGTCTTGCTTAAGAATGGTGTCAGTTTCATTCGGTCAGGAATTTTCTCGGCTCAAACGTACTCCGGGTGGTCCCCTCTTTTGGGTTTTGGTCCGATAATAGGTCTGCTGCTAACTGCTTGGTTTGTACGTAAAGTTCTTGGAGGTGTTCACCCTGGCGGTGGTATTCCTGCGACCCTGCATGCCCTTTCTACAAGGCGAGGTGCTTTAAAACGAACCTGGCTTTTTGCGCCTGTAGTCACCAGTATTTTGTCTGTGGGGTTTGGAGGTTCTGGTGGTCTTGAGGCACCTGCAGTCCAGGCTGGAGCAACGATTGGTTCTGAAATTGCTTCACGAACGAAGAAGAACTTTCAACGTCGCAGATTGCTTATCGCGTGCGCTGCAACAGCTTCCTTGGCGGCCATGTTTAAGGCCCCAGTAGCTGCGCTTCTATTCGCTGTGGAAGTGATCATGATTGACCTTACTGCTGCGAGTTTGGTTCCTCTCATCTTCGCGTCTTTGGCTTCACTTTTAACGGCTTATTTTTTGATCGAAGGTGAAGATATTTTGGCCGTTACAAAACTCGCTCCATTTGCGATAAAACGCTTGCCGTTCTACATATCTCTAGGCTTGTTTGCAGGCTTGGGTTCGGTTGTTTTCACGCGCCTTTACCTGTTCTCCTCACGCGCAGTTTCACGGTTCAAAAAACCCCTCACAAGAATTCTATTTTCAGGTGTTGTTGTCGGCTGGGCTGTCGCAAGTTTTCCGTCGTTATATGGTGAGGGTTATGAAGTTGTAAACTCACTTTTTATGGGATATTCCGACGTACTGGCAAACGAACTCATCCCACAAATCAACGCCCAAGGTCTCACATTGTTAGGTGTCTTATTTATTGCTTGGGCTTTAAAGCCTATCCTCACAGGACTTACAGTAGGCGCTGGTGGTGTTGCTGGCGTATTTGCACCTGCTATCTTCGGCGGTGCCCTCCTCGGTTACATTTTCGCTTTATCTACAAATATTATTTTTGGGCCAGACACGATACCGATAGGAAATGCTGTTTTGGCGGGAATAGGTGGCATGACTGCGGGGGTACTACACGCACCGTTGACAGCCATATTTTTAGCGTCCGAAATCAGTGGCGGGTATGAACTCTTCGTGCCTTTGATGCTCTGTGCCGCCATCAGTTATTTGGTTTCTAAATTTCTAGTCAAAAACAGTATATACAACCATGAACTGGCTGAAAGAGGTGAGTTATTGACCCATGACAAAGATCAAAATGTGCTCACGCTCATGACGCTCACGGATGAAATCGAGACAGATTTTATCCCTGTCATGCCTGACAACACATTGGGCATTTTAGTTCGTGTCATTGCAAAAAGCCAACGTAACCTCCATCCCGTAGTTGATAAAAGGGGTGTGCTCAAGGGCTTAATTGACCTTCAAGATATACGTGAAATTATGTTTGACAGGGATCGATATGATTCTGTCACAGTTCAAGAGTTGATGGTCGTTCCCGATAAACTGATTGTTCACAATGACAAAATGGATTCTGTGATGTCTAAGTTTGAGAGCAGTGGTGCTTGGAATCTTCCGGTCGTCGATTCTGAAGGCAAATACATGGGTTTCGTGTCTCGATCAAAACTATTTAATGCCTACCGTCGATGGTTAAAGGCAACCAGTGGCTGACTCCGAAAGAATCAGCTAGCTTAAGAATTCACGTGTGATTTCAAAAAACAATTCAGGCTCCTGAGCGTGAAGCCAATGTCCGGAATTTTCTAAACACGCGGTTTCTAGTTGCAGGTACAATCCTTCGGCGTCTAAGATGTCCTGTTCTTTTACATAGTCCGATTTCCGACCGTATATAAACAGTGTTGGAAGGGTGTTAATTGTCAGCTCAACCTTTTCTGTAATACGGAGAATTGTCTTGCTCAGAACATCGACATTAAACCTCCACGAGAAACCTCCACTTTTTTCGCGTCTTAAACTTTTCATTAAAAAGGGGATCAAGACACTGTCGTTTCCCAAGCTTGACTTTAAGTCCTCCGAAACCTCCTCACGAGAAGTGGCCTTTCCTGGAGAGGTTTTTTTCAAAGCCTCAAAGATGTGACCGTGATGAGGGTCATAAGTCCTTGGAGCGATATCTGCGATAATTAACTTCGTGACCCTTTCAGGATGGTTTTCGGCAAAAGTCATCGCTGTTTTCCCTCCCATGCTGTGTCCTATTATCGCCGCCTTTTCAATCTCATGTTCATTTAAATATCCAAGTAAATCTTCTGACATCGCTGGATAATTGTGGGTGTCACTCTTCGGGCTTTGGCCGTGATTGCGAGCATCTACAAGGTGAACTTGGAATTTTTCAGAATACCGTTTGGCGAGTGTGAGCCAATTGTCAGCACTTCCTAACAATCCATGCAGGATGATAAGATCAGGCGCGTCGGAGTCTCCAACAATTCGTCGATGTAATGTGACAGGTTTATTCAAGGCAGGCGAGATATTTTTCAACGGTATTTGAGAGACCAAAGTAGAGCGCGTCCGAGATGAGGGCATGACCTATGCTTACCTCATCGAGAAAGGGGACATTTTGTGAAAAGTCTCGGAGATTTGACAAATCAAGATCGTGCCCCGCATTTACGCCCATGCCTAATGCGTGCGCTAATGTTGAGGCTCTGGCATATGGTATGGCTGCGTCAGCTCCCATTTGGGCATGTTTGATTGCGTAATCTTCAGTGTAGAGTTCGATTCTATCTGTGCCAGTTAACGCTGCAGCCCTTATCCCTTCTTCTGCGGGATGCATGAATAGACTTGTACGTATTCCAGCATTAGAAAATTGAACCAAAACCTCCGTTAAGAACCCTAGATTCTTTACCGTATCCCACCCCGCGTTACTTGTAAGTACGTCTGGGGGGTCTGGCACGAGTGTTACTTGCTCGGGTTTTACTTCTAGAACGAGCGCTATAAAGGCTTTTGAAGGATACCCTTCAATATTGAATTCACATTTTACGACGGATCGCAAATCTCTGACATCCTGATAGGTTATATGGCGTTCATCAGGTCGTGGATGTACAGTTATACCCTCTGCTCCGTACGATTGAATCCGTTCCGCGGCAAGCATGACATTTGGCACCGAACCCCCTCTCGCGTTTCGCAGTGTCGCGATTTTATTTACATTGACACTAAGTTTAGTGTTCAACGTTAAATTTTGTATCTTCGAGGTGTCTGACATTTGGCAAAATTAACTCATGAGAGCCCAGCAACTTCTAACTTCGGACCTTCCTCTTTTACTCCCTATTGATACTGTATCTAGCGCCATACAATTGATGGATGAATATAAGGTTTCCCATCTTCCATTAGTCGTTGAGGATACGTTTAAGGGGCTTATTCATGAAGAAGATTTGCTGGAATGTGACAAAGATGCGGTACTCGCAGAAGTGAATACCCATCCGATATGCGTAGATCCAAACATTCACATTTATGAAGTTGTCGCCCAAATGGCTCAGGCCAAAATTGATATCCTTCCCGTTGTTATTCAAGGAAAGTATATGGGATGTATTGACAGAGGGTCAATCTTGAACTTTTTCGCACAAGAATCTGGATGGGCCTTAGAGGGTAGCATTGTCGTTTTGGAAATCCCCGCTGCGAATTACAGTTTGTCAAAAATATCTCGAATCGTAGAAGAGAACGGTACCCGGATTACAAGTTTCAATATGAATCATCTCGATTCTGGTGATTTGGTGGTGTCCTTGAAAGTAAATACCACGAACATCGCTACGATTATGGCCTCTTTTGAGAGGTTTGACTACAAAGTTTTAAATTTTTACAATTCGCCCGAAGTGGAGGACGAAATCCGCAACAAGTTTGACGCTTTTATGCGTTATCTCGAGTCCTGATATAAATTTCAATCATGCGTATAGCTCTTTTTGGTAAACCCTTTCAAACGAAACACAACGATGCTGTGAAGCATCTCGTGGATAGGATTATAGAGATTGATTCAACTGCGCTTTTTTACGGCGAGTTTAGAACTTTTCTCGAGCAGTCTATGTATTTGCCTGAATCATTGGGCACCTTTTCGGGTTCTAATGAATTAAAAGGCTGTGATATCATTTTCTCTGTGGGTGGAGATGGTACATTTTTGGAGTGTGTTACTTTGGCCTCGATTCCAGGTGTTCCCATCATGGGGATCAATACGGGTACGCTTGGTTTTCTGTCTAATGTAGGCACGGATTCTATCGATGAGGCGATGGACTCTATTGTAAACGGGAC
This sequence comes from Flavobacteriales bacterium, assembly GCA_028823435.1. GTDB lineage: Bacteria > Bacteroidota > Bacteroidia > Flavobacteriales_D > Sanyastnellaceae > UBA974. The sequence goes on along the minus strand of JAPKBK010000013.1, from coordinate 12,259 downwards.
AACATGGATTGACGAGCGTGCGCTCTTTAAAGTTGAGGCAGAAGGTATGGATTTGGGAGATTTCCCCTACGCAATCAATGAAGTTGCGATTCATAAGCATGATACCGCGAGCATGGTCGTTGTGGAGGTTTATAGAAACGAGAAATTAGTGAACACATATTGGGCAGACGGATTACTTGTCTCCACGGCTACGGGTTCTACGGCTTACAGTTTAAGTGCTGGAGGGCCTATAATCTCTCCAAGCTCCGATGTTGCTGTGATCACACCTTTGGCCCCTCATAACCTTACAAACCGACCCCTTGTCGTTCCTCTTGAAGGAGAAATCACGCTGTCTCCAGACGGAAGAGACGCAAGTTATCTTCTTTCACTCGACAGCAGATCCTATCATATTTCTCCAAAATGTAAAGTGAGTGTAAAGCCCGCGCCATTTAAAGTGAGGTTTGTCAATCTGGAACATCAAAACTTCTTTCATACCCTGCGTTCCAAGATGCATTGGGGAATTGATCCACGTGAGCGTTGAAACAAAGCACAATCTCCACTATTTTCGTGCGTTAGTACACACACTATGACCACCCATAACAAACTTCCAAAGACGTATCTTAAAATTGTGATGTGTCTATTCATGGCAACATCTGCATTTGATTCTTTTGCCCAAATTTTTCAAGGAGGCTCAAAAGAGATTGGATATCAGATAGGTACCAGTTATTACCTGGGTGATTTAAATCCGTCGAATCCTTTGGCAGGAAGACATCATGTTGTTCAAGGTGGATACTTTAGGCACAATATTAATTCTAGAATAGGAATCAGATTGCAACTTCTTCAAGGCACGATTGAAGCATGGGATGAGGACAGTAACAATGCTTGGTCTCAGAATCGAAATCTACATTTTAGAAATAAAATGGTCGAGTTTTCGGTCTCAGGAGAGATTAATTACATCGATCACGTCATGGGAAATACCGACAACAGACTGACGGGGTATCTCACAGCAGGGATTGCATATTTCACGCACGATCCCGAAGCAATGGACAGCTATGGGAATTGGCACCCATTGCAACCTCTTGGAACAGAAGGACAAGGATGGACGTTCGGGAATGATCCTTATAAACTTAATGGTATCGCTCTGCCGTTTGGCATGGGTTTTAAAGTGAATCTGGGGCCGGCTATCGCATTTCAAATGGAGTGGGGACTTAGGAAAACATGGACGGATTATTTAGATGATGTAAGTACGTCGTATGTAAATCCAGTGGAACTTAGACAAGCCAGAGGTGAACTTGCCCTTGAAATGGCGGACAGGATATTAGATCTTCCCGATGATCTTTCGAATTCTCAAGGTCTTCAACGCGGAGATTCTGGGCTTGATGACAAGTACGGCTTTTTTCTTGCATCAATTGCCTTTCGGGTGAGTAAAAAGCCTACATCTTGCTGGGAACAATGAGTGATTTCCAAATGACAGAAGCGGAAATGCAAGACCGTCTTGATCTGCTTCTCTCGACAGGTATAAACCCAAATGAAATGCCTAAGCATATCGCCATTATCATGGATGGCAATGGACGATGGGCAAAAAACAGGGGTGAAGAAAGAATTTTCGGCCATCTAAATGGTGTAGAATCTGTTCGGGCTGTTGTTGAGGCCGCCTTACAAACAGGGGTGAGATACTTGACGTTATACGCCTTCAGTACCGAGAACTGGAATCGACCTAAGGAAGAGGTCGCAGCACTGATGGATCTTTTGGTGACCACACTTGTTAAGGAAACAGAAGATTTAAAAGGAAAGGGTGTGTGTCTTAGTACCATAGGAGACCTCAAGGCACTTCCGAAAGATTGTCAAGTTCAACTGAAATCTACAGCTGAATTAAATCCGGAGCCGCATCGTTTGGACTTGATTTTGGCTTTAAATTATAGCTCAAAGTGGGAGCTTATTGAAGCTGTAAAAGACATTATTAAGGATGGTGTCACTGAAGATGAGGTTAATTCAGAGATGTTTGAAAGCTATCTAAAGACAGCGGGGATTCCTGACCCTGAACTTATGATCAGGACTTCAGGTGAACATAGGATAAGTAATTTCATGTTGTGGCAGTTAGCGTATACAGAATTCCACTTTACGCCCGTACTTTGGCCTGATTTTCGTAGAGAACATTTTCTCGCGGCTATTTATGATTTTCAAAACCGAGAACGTCGCTTCGGCGGAGTTCCACAACAGACTGATAAATGAGAGCATTTTTGCTTACGATAGCCCTCATGCTACCGTGTTTTCTTTCTTTAGGTCAAACACTTGATCAGCGCGCGCTCGATGTGCTAGATCTCAGTATCCCACAAGAATATCGCATAGGTGGAATTACAGTAGTCGGAGCTGAGTATACAGATGTGCAGGCCATTAAGTTGTTTAGTGCGCTTCAAATTGGCGCATCAATTACCATACCAGGTGAGATGCTTGGGGATGCGATCAAGAGTCTGTGGGATCAAGATCTTTTTGCAGATATCAGCATCGAGGCAGCCGAACTTAGGGACCGTGATTTATATCTGGTCATTCGTGTGAAAGAATTGCCTCGTCTCACAAGATACAGTATTGCTGGAGTGAATAGATCGGAGCAGGAAACGGTTCGTGGGAAGATTGATTTCACGACGGGTCGTATCGTCAATGAAAACGTCCTGGCAGTTGCTACAAAACGTATAAAAGATCATTATCGTGACAAGGGCTTTCTTGACATCGCTGTGGACATCGTACAAGAGCTTGACTCCACTTTTTCAAATGGCACGATTGTGAGAGTGAATATAGCCAAGGGCGCAAAAATCAAGGTAGACCTAATTACGCTTAATGGGATTCACGCATTTGAGACTGACAAAATAAAACGTAAAATGAAATCCACGAAAGAAAAGAAGTGGTGGAGATTTTACAAGTCCTCTAAATACATAGCGGAGGATTTCGAAACAGATCAACAGGCTATTATTTCTTTGTATAACAATGAGGGGTACAGAAATGCAAGAATAACAAACGATTCCATCTACAGAACTGATGAAGGACTTGTCGCGCTGGTACTCGATATCGAAGAGGGGAATCAATTCCGTTTCGGAAATATATCCTTCACTGGGAACACAAAATATCGATCCACCCAACTCGATTCTATATTAGGGATTCGTAGAGGTGATGTTTACTCTCTCGCACACCTCGAGACCCGCGTGTTTATGGATCCAAAGGGAATGGATTTGAGCTCTCTTTATCAAGACGATGGATACCTCACATTTCGTGCGATGCCTATGGAACAGAGGGTAGAAAATGACACGATCGATATTGAGGTACGAATGATGGAGGGTCAGCAATTTCGAATCGGAAAAATTCTTGTAGAAGGAAATACGAAGACAAACGATCACGTTATTTATCGTGAAATCCGAACGCGTCCAGGTGATTTATTCAGTCGTACAGATATTATTAGAACACAGCGTGAGCTTTCTCAATTAAACTACTTTAATCCCGAGGCATTTGGGATCAATCCGATTCAACATCCAGAGACTGGAACAGTGGATATCGAGTATAAAGTAGAGGAAAAACCATCGGACCAAATAGAGTTGAGTGGAGGCTGGGGCGGTGGACGCGTAGTGGGTTCTCTAGGGCTGACCTTTACAAATTTCTCATCTAAGAAAATGTTTAAAAGGGATTCGTGGCGTCCCATTCCTACAGGAGATGGTCAGAGTATAAGTATACGTGCTCAGTCAAACGGTCTCTATTTCCAGAGTTACAATATGAGCTTTGTTGAGAGTTGGTTAGGGGGTAAAGAACCCACTTCTCTTAGTGTAGCGCTTTCGAAATCGGTGCAATCAAATGGGCAACCCAAACTCATCGATGGTGAAGTTAATGAGTTACGTAATTCACTTGAAATTATCGGGGTCAAAGTCGGATTGGGCAAAAGATTGAAGAAGCCAGATGACTGGTTCCTTTTCCGTTCCTCTCTGTCATACCAAAACTTCAACCTCAACAATTACGGTTCATTCTTCAGCTTCTCCAACGGGAGGGCGAACAATCTAGCCGCGAACATTACGGTAGGTCGAAACTCGATAAGCGACCCTATTTATCCAACTTGGGGTTCCAATGTAGAGGTGAGTGTTACAGCAACCGTCCCATACAGTATGTTTCGACCAGAGGGCTACTATGAAGGACTTTCTCTTGAAGAACAATATAAGTGGGTGGAGTACCACAAATGGAAATTCAAAGCAGAATGGTATACCCCATTGTCACGCAGTGGCGGAGAGAATCCAAGAACGCTGGTGCTTAAAGTTGCTGCCGGAGTGGGTCTCATAGGTCAGTATGACCGAGCTGTCCCCCTTTCTCCATTTGAGCGATTTTACCTCGGCGGTGTATTCCTAAGTGGATATACACTGGACGGAAGAGAAATAATCAACTTGCGTGGATACGATGATCTGGCCTTGACATCACCCAATGCTCAAACAGGCGCTCCTGTTGTTGCCAAGTACTCGGCTGAACTTCGCTATCCTTTATCCACGAACCCCAGTGCAACAATCTTCACGCTTGCCTTTTTAGAGGGTGGTCAAACTTGGCAGGACGCACGCGCCTTCAATCCTTTTCAGGTCTACAGGTCTGCCGGCGTAGGACTGAGAATATTCCTGCCGATGTTCGGACTCTTGGGATTAGATTACGGTTGGAGATTGGACGATGTAAGCGCAGTCCCAAATATGTCGAGAGGTCAATTCCACTTCAGTATGGGAATGAATATGGGTGAACTATAACAATGATTAGCATAAAATCACGTTTATAGTCGAGCAAGCTCGCACTGCTTTATTAACTTCGCAAAGAATTATTTCAATATGCCACGTATTTTCTCAACATATAAATTTGCCACAGCATGTTTGGCAATATCGATTTTGTCCTTTGCGCCTCAAGCTGCCAATGCTCAAAAATTCGCATATATTGACTCCGATTATGTCCTTCTCCATATGCCTGATTACGCTTCTGCTCAGCAAGAGCTTAACACGTATGCGATTGAATGGCAGGCTGAGATTGAGGCCAAACTTGAGGCAGCCGATCGTTTAGAGGTCGCTTACCGTGCCGAGCGTGTGCTTCTTACAAAGGAAATGCGTGTCAAGCGAGAACAGGAAATCATTAAAAAACGTGGGGAAGCAAAAGAAATGCAAAAGCAGAAGTTCGGTGTTGAGGGAGAGCTTTTCTTAAAACGTCAAGAGCTGATAGAACCGATTCAACTAAGTATTTTTGAGTCACTTAAAGATATTGCTGGGGGGTCAGGTTACATGGTCGTGTTTGACAAATCAAACCAGAGCAACATGCTTTACACAAACCCCAAATATGATATCTCAGACCGCCTTATTAAGAAACTTGGCTTTGTGCCAGGAGAAACAATCGAGGTAGAAAAGGATGAAAAGAGTGACGGAGGCGCAGTGGGAAGAGGGCAAGATGCAATTAATAACGCCCGTGACAATGCAAAGGATGCCGGCCGTTCAACCATGGACAGAGCTCGAGGTGGAGCAGGGGGGTCGAAAACACCAAAACAATAATCTCAACACGCAATCAAATAATTTCATGAAACAATTCTTACTACTTTTCGGCTTAATAGGCCTAATGTCATTTGGAGCTTTGGCTCAAAAATTTGGTCACATTGATGCTCAAAATTTATTACTGAACCTTCCGGAGCGTGCCGTAGCGCAATCTTCTATTGAGTCTTCAGCCATGGAGTTTGAGAAAGAAATGACGCGTATGCAGGAGGATCTTCAAACAAAATACGCTGAATATCAAGCAAAAGCTGAGACTTGGCCTGCAGCGATACGTGAGTCAAAAGAACGTGAGATTCAAAGTTTAGACCAAGGTCTTCAAGAGTTTGGGACGACGGTTCAAGCAGAGCTATCGGGACTGGAAGAATCACTTCTCTCACCTATGATAAAGCGTGTTCGTGATGCAATTGAAGCTGTCGGTTCAGAGCAAGGGTTCACCTATATTTTTGACTCAAGTATGGGAGCTACCCTTTACAACGGCGGTGAAGATGTCACTGACCTTGTTCGTACCAAGCTCGGAATGTAAAACTGCTTGAGCGGTTTACGTCCCATAGGTATATTTGATTCTGGCATAGGTGGTCTTACCGTTGCCCGTGCAATTCATGACCTTCTCCCAGATGAGTCCATCCTGTATTTCGGAGATACGGCCCATCTGCCATATGGTGAGAAATCACCAGAGTTAATACAAAGATACTCTGCCAGAATAGCGAAGCATTTGGTGAAAAGTGGGTGCAAAGCAATTGTCGTTGCTTGTAACTCTGCTTCAAGTAACGCGCTCCAGGCGATCATCTCAGAAGTAGGCCCAAATATTCCTGTGGTCGATATGGTCACTCCTGTTGTGAGATACTTAAGTCACACTGGCGCCCACGCCAGCCAGGTAGGACTGATAGGAACTCGCGCGACAATTGCTTCTGGACTTTACCATCGATGCTTTAAAGATCTAAGTTCCAATGTTGAGTTAATATCCAAAGCAACGCCTCTCCTCGCTTCAGCGATAGAAGAAGGCTTCTTCAACGACAGTATCCCTCAAGCGGTCTTGGATGCCTATTTTTCAGATGAAACTTTTAACAATATAGATTCGATAATCCTGGGATGTACCCACTACCCACTCATCAAAAGTGAGGTGAAAAACTTACTTCCTTCTGGGGTCACAGTCATTGATTCACCCTCCATTGTGGCTGAAGCATTGAAATCCGTATTAACTGAAACGGGCGAAAAAGAGTGTGTATCAAATCAGATGGTTGGACATCATTTTCAAGTTTCGGATCTTACTGAGAACTTCAAGTTCAGTGCCCGTCATTTCTTTGGTGACGACCTTACATTGGAGGAGGTGGTGTTATAATATTTGCTTTCCACCTCTAAACCATCCGGCATATTCGACGTATCGATCTGCTGTAGCACTCAAATGTTCAGCAAGTTCAGTTCTAACGGGACCTCTATTCTTCGCAGGGACTCCAGCAAATAATGTGTGAGGCGGAATTTCTGTGCCTTCAAGCACCACTGCGCCAGCTGCAACAACAGAACCCTCACCCACCACGACATTGTCCATCACAACGGCACCCATCCCTATAAGTGCGCCCTTGCAAACTCTGGCGCCATGAACAACTGCGTTATGACCTATGCTGACGCGATCCTCAAGCACGGTTTGTGACTTCCCATAGGTGCCATGTATGATTGCGCCATCTTGGATATTTACGCGCGCTCCAACGGTGATGGATGCGACATCTCCTCTAACTACAGCACCAAACCATACCGTACTTTCAGCGCCGAGTATTACTTCCCCTACAATCGTGCAGTTAGGTGCAAGCCAAACTGAATCGTCTATTAAAGGAGATTTTCCTCTTGCAGGAAGAATGAGGGGATGTGGGTTGTTCATCATGCAAATTTAACGAAGCCAGGTCGGTCTGTCGAACAATCTACCCGCTCCAGCTTCTGCGATGTGCTCAATTCCTATTGTGGGGCTATTATCAACTAATGCTGCAGTAAGTGCAACGTTCCGAACATGCGTTAATCCCCGATGCGAAAGCTTGAGGTTAGATCGGCAAGCGTTGAAGAGCGTAGTGGCTTCTTTTGTCATCTGTGGTCCGTGCTTGATCCGGTCTTTCCCTAAATGTTCTCGATCCCATTTGCGAACTCTCGCTACTTTGGCGCGGGCAGAAGACCAGGAAATATTTTGATTTGAGGTCGCAAAAGGTGTCATGAAATCTTCGTTTTCATGGCCGACTTCGATGTGAATTGCAATACGATCGGCTACGGGTCCGGAGATTTTATTTAGATAGCGTTTTACTTCAGCATCTTGACACGCACATGAGTTTTTACGACCTAAACCTCTTCCACATGGGCATGGATTCAGTGCTGCAATAAGTAAAGCAGAAGCTGGAAGTTCAGTTGTACCTGCAGCTCTTACCAATGAGATTGTGTGAGTTTCCAAAGGCGCCCGGCAAGCTTCTAAAGTACCTCGTGCGAACTCTGCGAATTCATCCAAAAAGAGCACTCCATTGTGAGCCAAGCTCCATGACCCAGGGACAATGCCTCTGGATTTTTGTGTGCTCCATGCACCTATAAGGCCATTTAAGTTTGTAGATGAATGTGGAGATTGCCAAGGCGGGCGTGCGGAGTGTATATTAAATGCCTGTCCAGCGGCACCATAGATCGAACAACATTCATTTTTTTGTACAGGTGATAGGTCCGGGAGCAACGCGTGAATACATTTTGCTAGTACCGTTTTTCCTGATCCGGGAGGTCCAAGCATGATTAAGTCGTGCGCACCAGCTGCGGATATTATGGCGCGACGTTTTGCAGTTTCCTCGCCTTGAATATTTCCAAATGTGATTTTTTCAGTTGAATATACTGACTGAGATACAGGGCGGATTTTTGGAGATAAACGCATTTTTATTTTAGACGTATACGGCGTCGTTTTAAAATACGCAATCAGTTCGTTGAGGTGTGAAAATGTGGAATGTGGATAGGTTAATTTTTGATATTGTGGGAGTGGTGGTGAAATAAGATGAGAGATGTGATGGTCATCGGAAAGTTGGGAGGGGATGTTGAGGGCGCTTTCGAATATTGTGGTTTGCCAAGGGCGTATAGATCCATCTAAGCCCAACTCTCCAGCAGACGCAAGAGATGAAAGACTGGATTTAGGGATGATTCCTTGAGACGCCAATATTGCGAGCGTCACAGGCAAATCGTATGCAGTTGATGTCCGAGATACTTCAGCAGGCGCGATGTTGACTGTAATTGCTTTTCCCGGCCAACGCTGTCCACATGACATCAAAGCCGAACGAATTCTAGCAGAGGAGGCCTTGGCTGCTTGGGCGCTGAATCCCGAAATGCGAAATAGAATCCCTCGCTCAATCCTCAATTCTACGCGCACAAAGGAAGGAGAGCCGGGTGATCCGGCAAAACCAAAAGTAGATACGATCATGTCTGTGGAAGTTGTTACGCGAGTGACTTCTCTACGGCGTCAATAATGGCGTGAATACACTTAATGTGCACTTCTTGTATCCGGTCAGAATAGCCATCCCAAGGAACACGTATTTCGTGAGTAGCAAGAGATTCGTCAGCAAGTTTCCCTCCATCTTTTCCAGTGAGAGCAATGACTTTCATCCCTGTAGATTTGGCTGAACGGGCAGCTTCGATAATGTTTGGACTGTTTCCACTCGTAGTAATGGCCAGCAAAAGATCTCCAGGCCGGCCAAGGGCTTCAACACCTCTCGAAAAGATCTTGTCATATCCATAATCATTTGCAACACATGTGATGTGGGCTGGACTACTTATTGCGATCGCAGCATATGCAGGTCTGTCTTCTCGAAATCTTCCAGAGAGTTCTTCCGCAAAGTGCATGGCATCGCTCATTGACCCACCGTTTCCGCAACAAAGTATTTTGCCGCCTGAGCGAAGACACTCAGTGATGGCGTTAGAAGCAGAATCTATGGTCGCGATAAATGTTTCATCCTCAATCAAACTAGATAAAAGAGATAGCGCTTCTCGAAAATGTGTGCGTGCTACTGACATAACATCTAAGGTATGGGGTAAAAGGGATACGTTCAACATATTGCGAAATTGCAACAACAAAGACGCGTATTTATTTAGACTTTATGGCTGTGCTCTAAAACTTTGCAAGTGCATCGTTTATATATTCTAGAAACGCATCGGGGTCGGGATCATAACCAGCAGACCCGCCTATTTGTGTTCCATTGTGGTCTAAAAGCACATAGAATGGCTGTGCATTTCTATCGAATTGAGATGCCTGTAAATAAGACCATTTTTTCCCAATCGTTCTGATGTGAAATTCTTTCCCACCGTATTCTTCCATCCTCCACTCTTCTTCTGGGAGCTTTGTTCTGTCGTCAACGTATAAAGAGACTAAGATTACGTCTTCATTTAAAATTTTAGAGACTCTTTTGTCAGTCCAAACCTGCTCTTCCATTTTTCGACAGTTCACACAAGCCCACCCAGTGAAGTCAAGCAGCAGAGGTTTGTTTTGGTCTATGGCTGCGGCCATTGCTTCATCATAATCACGATAATGAGCCTCGACATACCCATTGTCGTGATCGCCAGAAGATCCACCACTCATGCCTCCCGATTCACTGTAAAATAGTGGAGGAGGGAAGCCAGAAATGAGATTTACCGGCGCGCCCCACATGCCTGGAATCAGGTAAATCCCAAGCGTAAAGAACACCATGCCTGTACCAAACCTAAATACGCCAATGCGCTCTGTTTTACTGTCGTGAGGGAGCGTAATCCATCCAAAAAGGTAGATCGCTATCACAAGAGATATCGCAATCCAAATCGCAATAAAGAGTTCTCTTTGGAGTAAACCCAACTGAAGTACGAGGTCAGCATTGCTCAAGAATTTAAAGGCGAATCCTATTTCGAGAAGACCTAAAACAACTTTCACTGTGTTAAGCCAACCTCCAGAAGACGGAAGTGAGTTAAGCCATCCGGGGAATGCACTGAAAAGCATAAACGGAATAGAAAGTGCAATTGAGAAACCCAACATTACCGCAGTGGGAGCAGCGAATGATCCAGTAGCGGCACCGGCCAAAGCCCCGCCAATAAGTGGACCTGTGCAAGAGAAAGAAACGATTGCCAATGTCGCAGCCATAAAGAAAATCCCAATAATCCCTCCTCTGTCTGAAGCTGCATCAGCTTTGTTTGCCCAGCTTTGTGGCAATTGGATTTCAAAGGCACCTAAGAAGCTCATACCGAAAATCAGTAACAGAATGAATAGACCTACGTTGAAAAAAGGATCCGTAGAGATCACATTCATAATATCTACGCCGAAGATCGCTGTGAGCGCAAGCCCCAGTCCAGTATAGATGAAAATAATAAAGAATCCATAAAGCAAGGCGTTCTTTATTCCTTGAGCCCTTGTCTTACTGGTTTTTGTGAAAAAGCTCACAGTCATAGGTATCATCGGGAATACACACGGCGTAAGCAATGCTGCAAATCCCAAGCCGAATCCCATCAAGAAAATCCAAATCAGCCCTCCTTCATCTTGACTGTCTTCATCTCCGTGACTGTTTTCATCTCCGTGACTGTCTTCTTTGCAAAGGTGTTTAGATGGTGGGCATAGGTCAGGTCTAGAAGCAGCTGGATTTAATTCTGAAAGTGGGAGTGCATAATAAACATCGGTGGGAGGGAGGCACTTGGTGGCGTCACAAACCATATATAAAAGAGATCCCTTTAAGGTGTCTTTAGACGCTAAATCAGACAGGTTTAAGAGAGAGCTCCAATAAACCTCCTCTTTAAAATATTTCAGATCCATCATGAAGTTTGGATCGTATGCCATGTAGGGCTCGCACTCTGTAACGCCTTCTATTGTTTCGTTTTCTTCGTTGTAAAATGCGGTCGCAATAGGTCCGTCATCACTGTCTAAAAACTGCGAATAGATATGCCAACAAGGGTCGAGCGATGCGTTATAAATAACTTCGATTTGGCCTTCTACAGCTGTTTCATAGAGGTTGATTTCCCATGAAATCGGGTCCTCGATTTGAGCTGAAATGCTCATGTTTGTTATGCAAAAAATTGCAAGTAAAGCTGTATGAATGCGGTTCATAATCTCATTTTTCTTGAGTGATAAAGATAAACGTATCTTTTTAATTACGCACCTCTTTAAGATTTATAGGGATTTCCCTGAAATATTGAACTTAAGCTGTAGGTGTGGCCTCTAAGATAAGTTTTTTTGACCCTTCAGTAAGTTGGACATTTCTTGATATTCTAGATTTGGCGCCAACCTCACTTGATACGAAAACCCACAATATTTGACCTCTTGAATCTGCCAAAATGCGCGCGTTTTTTCTTGAAATATTGGGAATCTTCCATTGCGTCAGGAGGTCGCTTACATTGACCGTTCCGGCCATTCCGTTGGGTTCCAATTGATCACCATCTCTCCATATGCGCCAAAGAAGCGGGTATTTTAAAGCGTCCAAATCAATCCATAAAATGTGTGGGCTGGTAGGCGGAACCGAGATGTCGTTATTCATTTCACTCCGCCAACTTAGACTTTCGCAGCTCCCTACTTCTTCAGAGATGGCGCATTCAAAATCCATGTGAGAAGTGGAATCCTTCACGGGGATATTTCGCAACAAGATGAAGTCCCTCTCACGCGTCAGAGCGTCAGATTTATACGTAATCTCGGCACCTATAGAAGCGCGACCTAAAGCAAATGCTTCTTTTCTAGCCCCGTAAGGCCAATGTCTCTCAGCAAGTAAGCGATCGAATACTTGTTCTCCCCA
>JAPKBK010000170.1 GCA_028823435.1 Flavobacteriales bacterium | reverse complement strand
CTCCATTTGGGTGTTCAATGACACTTGTTTCGGGAGCAAGTAAAAGTTAAAATCCTTCAGCCATTTCAGCATGTCGCTTTCTCTAATAAACTTGATGTTTGAGAAGGGTTTGTGCTGCTTGGGTCTGTTCTGCCAGTTGTAAGCCAAACCTCCCCTGTGCTCTCTATTCAAACGGAATTTGGTGTTTATATCTCTGCGATACAATTCGTTAAAACTATAGCTTCCTGTAAAGTTGCTGATTTTAAGAAATGAAAATAGCCCTGAGGATTCCGAACCACCTCCTCCAGAACGACCGCCTCCCCTTCCATTCATCATCGCTGCGGCTCCGCCCATAGACTCACGGCCAGAAGTCACGTCATCCTTCGATCTCGAATCGCTTTCGTTTCGGGTATTTCTATCTCGAGAGCCACCTCCACCTCCAGATCCGAATTGAGGACTAATTTTAATACTGGCAAAATTGATGCTTCTAAGACGGTTTACTTCTTGGGTTTTATTTAAGCGTTCTGGCGACAACTCAAGATCTTCAAGCTCAATGTCAGGTGACAGAGGATCGTATTGAGGTGTGCTCACTTGCTCCGAATAACCAATATACATCGGAAGAGATACCCCTAGATTTTGAGGCAAAAGTTTGCCGAGTTGAATGGTCCCATTTGCGTCAATTCCACGTATTGTTTCTCTTGAGCGCTCTTGAACTCTTTGCTCGAGACCTCCCCATCCCGGAGTGGACATGTTCGCTGCTACGCTTACGTTACCGAGATCAGCCAAAGTCGCGTTTACTCTTGCGACCGCAGCCCAACCCCCTTCTTCGTTAAAGTCCGAGAGACGCAATTCGTTCGCCCAAATCACAGCACATTTATTCAGACCATCATCTGAGTTGCTGAACACATTGGAATCCTTGTCAGGATTTCTTATCCCAATCATCACCGTCACCACGTTTGCAAGGTTCGGATTGCCTTTTACAGATATTCTAGCGGTCCCATCGTACTCAGAATATTCTTGAGATAACGGTTGCATAGAAGGTCTGTTAATTTTCAAATTCTGCAATTTCTGCAGCTCGATATCCATGTTGTTTTCGAGAGGCCAAATCAAATCTTCATCTCCTGTATACCAAGGCGTCACAGAAAGTGGAATCTCATACTCGTAATAGTTGGCATCAAAGTCACTGCCAAGTCTTACAAAAGCAGTCATGTCACCGTCGTTTAAAGCAGTGCCATCGGCGCCCGCTTCAGCGTGGAAATACATGCGCATACGCTTGTACATCCTCATGTCATAATTGATATTTCGATACGCGGCACGCGCGTCACCGTCGATAAGGTCGCAGACCTCCATCGCTAAAGACTGCTCATTAAGACGACGTTGATTTGCGGTAGCCACATCAATTTCTCGAAGAATCCCAGGTGGGGTGACATAGGCCACTGGCTCACGATTGCCGTTTTCTTCAATATTGACAGCTGAGATATTAAAACTCGTCGCTGACGGGTCTTCTGGTTCTATCTCTTGCTCCCCAGCCAGAGATCCTTCATACTTCCTCCATTCTCCTCTCACAAGATCCATCCGCGCAAAGCGCATCGTGACCGGTTCGCTCCACCCCTTCATAAATATGCGCATAAAGCGAATTGATCTGAAATCAGAAATACTTCCTACACGTTTTTCATATTCGCGTACTGGGATTTTAAATTGATACCACTTGATCGGCTTCTGTTCGTTAGAGGAGGCACTTTGGCTTAATGTTTCATAGACGTCTGTAATATAATTGTTGCCCACATTTGCCTCTCCCAAATCTGAAGGGCGCATAGAAATCTTGTACTGATAATAACTCTCTATCGTTCCCAAGGTGATGTCCTGGTTAATATCCTCACTGTTCGGGATTGTTGTTGAGGTAATGGGATAACCATCTGGTGACTCCGTATTCGAGTTGCCCTCATAGCGACTGAAATACTTGTATCTATCAATAATGTTTTCCTCCAGCGCTTGCGAAGTCGGGTTTCGGAAATATCTAAAGTCGTCAGATGAAGGATCGTTTTCAATGGTCGAAAACGCTTCGGGGGTTAAAACATTTGACGCCTCTAAATCTGTCAGCCAATCAGAAAAATGCTCTCTTTCTACAGACGAGTTCATTCCATCTAACCCGACATCTTGCAATGAATAATTCCCAGAAGAATTATCGAATGCATTGACAACATTGAATGTAGAAGGATCCGGATAGATCGCCCAAGAACTCGTGTCTGAAGGCAAATCCGTATTTGTTGCTGAAGGCAGACCATTCTCAAATTCTAGCTGGCTATCGTTGAGAATATCTTCACTTACATTTCCAAGGTTAAAATAAATATCTCCGCCTGTGGTGTTCTCTGAATCCTCATTAAAAGGATCCATGATCCAAAACTGGATGTACTCAATGTTTGCTGATTCGAAGTCTGTTGTTGTCAGTGCCCGTTGAATACCACCCCAACGTGATGAAGGATCCTCAAGACCACCGTTTTCATCAAATCCCGCTGAATATCCTGGTTCGCCCTCAGGAAGGTCATAATTATAAGGCCCCCTCTCGCTTGGCCAGTATGACAAATCGAATGTGGGAATATTTCTCGGAGTCCCTGGCTGATAATCCCGGTTAGGAAATATTTCTTGTTCTAATATTTGACGCATTCTGTGATCTTGTCTCACGTCGTCTGAGACTTGACCATCTGCCAATCCACTCCCTGAATAAAACGCAGGATCAATGGTATACCATGAAAGAGCAGCCCTGTTATATCCATAAAGCAAACTGTCTTCAATTGCAGATTCGGGGAACAAATTATCTTGAAGTTTCGGTGTGGAGGCAAGGAACCATCTTGAGACTGACCTAATATCTATCGTAGATTGACTGCCCTCAAAGTCGTCAATATATGCATTGCCTTCTTCACCGATGGCACGACTGTGACCGGGGATGAGGTAGGCACCTTCAGCACTCACATCTAGCGTTGAGGTCGCAGTAGTCTCATAGAAAGGAAGTTTATCTACAAGCTCTGTTAGGAATCTACTCTCTGTTTGCCATGAGAAATCAGCCCCGAAGATGGTGTTGTTCACGGGCTCATCGCCAATATTGACTTTCTGAGTAAGCGGGCGCTCACGCATATTTAAAAACGTAGCACCTATTGTAAAATCATCACTTGCGACATAATCGAACCTGGTACCTACGAGTGTCTTTGTTTGAATGTTAAAGAGGGAATTGCTTTCCAGGGAGACCCTTATGGTTTGGCCTGACTCAAGAAGACCATCATTAATAATTCTCACTCTACCCAGATTATAGTCCACAGTGTAATCACGGTTTTCAACCAAACGTACACCACCCGCAGTCACCGTTACGGAACCCTCAGGAACGTTCAGTGCATTCAGCGCGATTTCGGAACTGCTCTGCGATTGAAAGCGTCCCTTAATGTGGTAACGATTCAAAGAAGGGATTTGCTGCGCCGCAGTCTTTGTGGAATCGTAGAGTGGATCAAAAACGAGTGTCTGAATGAGTGCGCCCGCCAAATTGGGGTCGCTCACCCTGGCCTCAATGACCGCACGTAAATTGTCCCCAAATGGCTCTACGGAAGGGAAGAAAATCCTACCGTTTTGACTGTTAATGGTACCTCCTTGTGTCGCTGCATTGTCAATGTAGTCGAACACACCATCCGGGTTAGGCATTGTGTTGATATCCATTCTATCTAAACCCAAAAGCTGTAACAAGAGGGTTCCATCAAGTGGATCACGTGGAATGTAATTGAGATCTACCCCTGTAGAAGGATCATTGTACCAAATGTCCAATCGGAATTCTTCCTGACTTACGCCAAACGCTTTCATAGAATATACGTTCTTCATCATCCCCTCCCAAAGAGGTGATGGGTCACCATTGCTTAGCGCAAGTTGAGTAATGCTCGATTTGAGCATTTTTAATACCAGCGCACCCATGGCTTCATCCGAACCAGAACCTGTCGTGTAGCCATCTTGAGCGAGCGTACCGACTTGATATGTTTCGCCATTCAAAGTGTATTCATAAGCTACGGCAAGGACTTCTGCATTATTGAGGGATTGTCTCAGGGAGATAAATCCAAGTTTCGAATTGAATGAGAATTCTGAACTCGTCAGCTTCCGCGCATTGCCCACCCTCTCGTAGTGAACCCCTTGTTCGAACCCCATATTCAGAGCAACAATGGCAGCATTTGC
>JAPKBK010000012.1 GCA_028823435.1 Flavobacteriales bacterium | reverse complement strand
GGCAGAGGTGAGGATTTGGGATACACTTCTCAGCGACAACGAGGTCTCTGAGTGGGCGTGCACCTCTGTTGACTCAACGCACCCCAGCTGGTTTAACCTCGCTTCGTATTGGAAGATGGACGACAACGAAAATTACCTTGCGAATGCCAGTCCGAACAATCCGTTTCTCGATGCCTCAGTAAATGGTGCGGAGTGGCAAATCGCAGATTCTACAGTCATATACGACTATTCTGGAACGCCACGTCTTGTAGATGTGCCGGTGACAGCAATGACACACTTGGATATGGAGATCTTACCTGAGTGGAATTTAGATGGTGTCTCTTGGGTGGGTGGATGTAACGTCATCGATGTCAGTGCAGGATTAACCTCAGAATGTGTCCTGTTTTCAAATGTATACTCTCAGGAAATAAACGTGACGGTTTTAGATCCTCCTGCCACAGGTCAGATCACTTTAAATGGACAAGATTTCGTGCTCGATGAGAATAACACGAGCACCCTTCTCAACGGCGCTATACTCGCTACGCTGGTATTAGAACTTCTTGTGGCAGATGGCTTGCCCGTTGACTTAAATATCACCTTCTATGATGATGTCACGTGTGGCGGGTTCTTCTCGGGTTTATTTACCGCGCCTATGGATTGCTCGTGTTTGAATGATGTAAACGTTGATGGGACAATTAGCGTGGGCGATATTCTACTGGTTTTGGCAGAATTTGGATGTGCTAGCGCGTGTACAGCTGATGTTACAAATGACGGCAACGTCAACGTAAGTGACCTGCTGTCTATTCTGTCAGAGTTTGGGCAAACCTGTGTTTGAAACACACCGTCTGTTTGAATCCATTGAGAGATAAAGATGTTTTGAGTGAATCAAACGGTGAGGTCTCGCTTAGACGTGGCCTAGAACTGGGGGACAAAATGCAAAATCATCTTCTTTTTTAACACATTTGACCGAACACAGCTAGGACGGCCAAGACATCTGTAATCGACACAGCACCATCCCCATCAACGTCAGCTGCACACTCTGTAAGACATCCATATTCACTGAGGAGGAATAAAACATCGCTGATATCAATGCTTCCATTCAGCACGATATCTCCCGTACAACCCATGACAGGATTCACGTTGAGTTTTATCTCTGAAAACCCATAGCAATTTCCACCGTGGTTTGAAGTGACCGACAGAAGCAAGTACCGTACAACCAGGCCTTCAAAATCAGGGCCGGTTTCGCCGAAATAGTTCTCCGAGCCTGGCGCTTCTTCAAGGTTGATGTCTCCCCAAAAGTTCCAATTGGTGCCATCAA
Organism: Flavobacteriales bacterium; assembly: GCA_028823435.1. GTDB lineage: Bacteria > Bacteroidota > Bacteroidia > Flavobacteriales_D > Sanyastnellaceae > UBA974. The sequence continues at coordinate 15,659 of JAPKBK010000012.1, read as the reverse complement.
GCGACCAGTCCACAACCATGTTGGCCGACCCACGAGCAGTTTCACCAAACACATTGTAATTCCAAAAGTGGCTTTCGTTGAGTTCGAAATAACCACCAAGATCATAACGTATCCAATGACCTTCTGTTCTGGCAGGGTTAGGGTTTACAGTCTCAACACAAGATAGCCATGCATCGTTTGTCGATGTTGAGTGATCGCCCTCGCACATTTGAGAATGAACCGTATTAGAATTGAGAAGCAGGACAAGGCTGAGTAGCGATGCAATCCTGAAAAAAGAGTGTGCTTTCATCATTCTAAATTAAAGATTCATAAATCCAATAGGGGTGCCAACCCCTGGTGTATAGAAGTTCTCTAGATTGGGAAATATGTTTGGAAGATCCGAGGGGGAAACGCCCATCCAAAGCGCGAGTTCAGAAAAATATTGATCTGTAGAAATCTCGGGAATCATAACGCCATTTCCGATATCCAAGTTTCCACCCAGATCTAAAGATGGATATTGGCCATAGAACTGCCCACCATTTACCGCACCTCCAAACACCATAGAGTGACCGCCCCATCCGTGATCTGAGCCACCACCGTTAGATGTTAGGGTCCGTGCAAAGTCTGAAATTGTAAATGTCGTCACCTTTTCTGAGATTCCGAGCTCGTCCATGGCTTCATAAAACGATCCGATTGCACCACTCAAAAGCGAGAGTTTGGCTGCTTGGTTGTTGATGACCTCTCCGTGTGTGTCAAATCCACCTAGTTTGAGATAATAAGTCTGTCTTTCCATACCAAGCGATCCAGAAACAGCAATGCTGTTGGCCACCATTTTCATTTGTTTTGAAAATTGGTTGTTGGCAAATTCTGTCGACAAAGGGTTTAAATCTGAGAGGGCCGACGTGAAAACGTTATGTTGGTTTTGGGATGCGTTCACTTTGTTCGCATAAGTCTGCTTGAGAATGTCAGCGTATTGCTGATCCATGATGTTTGACACACCTTCGCCCACAAGCATCGACATAGCATCTGTGCTGTTGAGCATATTGATGCCAACGCTTCCTTGAGGTGTAATCGTGAATTCGTCAACAGTATTTCCAGCTTGCCATAGGTTCGTCCCAGCAAGTGAAAGGTTCATGGACATGTCTTGATTTGAGTTGCCAGAAGCAAGGATGTCTGCAACTTTTCCGCCCCACCCTTTCGCATTGCGCGACTGAGGAACAGATGTTTGCCAATGACGCGCCTGGTCTGAATGAGATTTCAACCCTAAAGGAACGGGGGCAGCACCTGACAAGACTTGGGCTTTAGTTACTGGCTCAATCAAGGTCCCGACATTTGCAATCACTGCTGCTCTTCCCGTATTGAACATGTTAGCCACCTCAGGCATGGCAGGGTTAAGACCGTAATTGATGCCCGAAGCATCGGTGTAATCAAGGGGCAAAAGATCGCCTTGTGGCAACGCCAAGTTTGACCTCGTGGTGGCGTAAACATTATAGGGGTCCGCAGATGTTGGTACGATCATGTTGTACGAATCGTTACCTCCCGCAAGTAGAATACACACAAGAGCCTTGTAGTCATCAGGTGGTGGTGATGGTGCAAGGGAATTCATCATTCCCAGAGTGGTAAATGATGACAGAAAGGCGGTTGAGCCCATTGCAGCGCATCCCGTAGTGCCTATGAAATTTCTCCTTGATATTTTGTTTTTGTGTTTCATTGGGATCACTTTTGGATGATATAATCCGGGGAAATTAAGAGAAGATATAGGGCCACTTTAACTCTATCTGCAGGTGCAATATTTTCTACATCGATGAGCGTTGAAATGGTGTCTAACGTTTCTGAAGAGGCTGTCCCGCCTGCAAGGAGTATGTTAAGCCTATCGACCATTGCGTGTACATCATTTGATGCCAAAATGATTTCATCCTCAAAGTCTAAGGTGACATTGTCATCGGGAGAAGCGGCCGTGTCCCACCAAGGGATTCCAATGTCATCCGGATGCGCCATTGTAATGGACTCCATATACACTTCTCCGAAACACATCTCAGAAATGAGATTGATATATTTAATGGAACTTGCCGAGTTTAACAATTCAAACTCAGGTGCGACTAAGGATGAATCCGATATCGGGCCTGAAGGCGCGTAAGTCGGCATAAAGAAATTGAACACCGTTGGTGACGCCATCGGATGTTGCCCCATTTCTTCAGCTCTCCTGCCAACACTCCACATCTTACCCGATTGATTTGAGGCATTGAAAGCCTTCAACAATTGCATGTACCGCATCATGGGTTCCCGCATCTTTCCACTGCTTATGTCTTCAATCCAAGAACAATGTCTTGCTTCCTCATCCAGAAGAATCGTCTTCACAACCGCAGACAAATCTCCCCTCACCCCTTCTCCATTGTTCACAAATACCGATGCCACACGTTCAATATATTCAGGAGAAGGATTCGACTTCACCATTCTTTGAATCAGCAGTTTACTTACAAAAGGCGCTGTGTTTGAGTGGTTAAATAGAAAGTCTAAAGCCAAATCGATGTCCTGGCCGCCTGAAGCACCATCTACCGTGGCTCCTCCGTTAAGCAGATTCTTGACTCCCTCCTCATGCCAACCTTCGAACATGACCATCGGCATGGTAGAATTAATAAATGGAACCGTATTGTACCAAACACCCCATTCAACTGTCTCCTCGGAATAATCGACCCATGGCGACCAATATTGTGCTGGCCCCAAACCGGTAAATACTTTTGCCAGTTCTCCAACATCGTTGTTCTCATAAGTCGGAACCGGAACACCATCTTCATCTGTGACAATGGAGCCGTCCAGTTCTAGTTGATAAACCCCTATTGTAAACAGCTGCATAACCTCTCGTGCATAGTTTTCATCAGGATGAATGTTTTCTGCTTCGTTGGTCGGCGAATTGTTGATCGAGCTGAGAAAGTATCCCATGGCTGGATGATATGTCGCTTCCTCGAGCAAATCTCTGTAATTGCCAAAAGCGTGCGAATACAAAACATCATAATAAGATGCCAATCCAAAAGCATCACGATCTAATTTAGAATCTTCAGAGGTCACTAATATTTCGCTGAGTGCCAACGCAACTTTCTGCCTCAACAAGTCTTCTCCCGACATCGCATTGTTCCACCATGCCATGCGCCAATAAAAATTTGCTGGAAAGACATCTTCATTGCCGTTGATGATGATCTCGCCCCATTCATCATAATATGCTTGAACGAAATGGTCCCATACCATTCGGGTAGTGTCGAGGTAGTTCATTTCTGGCAACAAGATCTGCTCATCTATCCAGTTTTCAAAACCTTGTTCTGAAAGTCCTTCAATGTCCTCGAAATCAAACCCTGTAGTTGCCTGACCTAAGAACCTGGCTGCATCACGAAGTTGTTGGTCCATGCCAGAGCCATTCATGGTGTTGATCCCTTCGCCTAATAATCCTGTTCCGCTGGAGGTGACAGATATCCCTGTCACATGTCCCGCGCCCAAATAATCTGTGTGAGGCAACGTTTGGGCAGAGAAATTTGCTGTATATAACAGAAAGCATCCATATAAAACCCAATCTTTTTTCATTGTTTCAGATTAATTTAAAATCACGTGCTTATATGACGGGTTCCCTCCTTCAAGGTTTAGTTGTAAAATATATGCACCTCTTGAAATTTCGGAAACATCTATTGTCGTGGCGTTTTGCAAAGTGTAGCTTCTCACAATACGACCTGAATAATCTCGCAAAAGAAGCACAGCTTCGCCTGATGTTGCTTCAAAAATATTTATATGAAGTACCGTCGAAGCCGGAGTGGGATAAATCTCGAAATCAATGCTCTTAAGCTCATCAATGGAAACTGGCGAGATATTTACTGCGAGGCAAACTTGATCACTGGAGCATCCACCACTGTTCGTTTCTGTGACGCATAGAGAGCCCGATCCAGAGCCCCACCACGACACGTTTATATCAGAAGTGCCTTCTCCATCTGTAACATCACCGCTTGTAGAGACCCAGTCGTATGTGCTTCCGGTAGTGTTAGGGTACGAGTAGGACAAGAGCATGTTTGCTGTCGGGACCACTTCTCCTGAGATTGTATACGTACTCAGGTAGCTACAAATAGCAGGATCTGGAATAGCTGTTTCTGAATAGTTACACGCATCTGGATCATTGCATCCATATCCCAAACACATACAATCATCTTGAATCACATCGTCAAAAGAATACTGGTCTCCATCATCACAAGGGTCTCCAGGTAAAAAACAAGTAGAATCGTCGAGTGTCGCTTCCATGTCATAGTTGCATGCCATCGCATTCGTACAGCCAGCACAACTTAAAAAATCACATGTTCCATCATCAATGGTCGCGATATCATTAAAATTACATGCCACATCGTCGATACAACCATAACACGTGTAATCACAATTCATACTATCGTCTGTTGCAGTTGGGTCATAGTTACATGCGTCTGGCTCGAAACATCCTTCGATTTCAAACTCATCACACACGCCATCACCGTCCGTGTCGTTGACACATTCTCCATCCAGGTAAGGGTGAACAACCTCTAGCAGGTCTGGGCAACTTGCTTGTTCATCCGTTTGGTCAGCATTGATAAACGTAGAGATACAAGTCTGAAGCGACCAGTCTCCACTCGTTGTGACTTGCGCAATTAACACCCTTAGATTTTCTCCAGCCAAAGCATTTGGTGGAATGCCAATCGCGAATACAGCTCCGTCGCTTGTGGAACCCGAGCAAACTTCATCTCCAGCGGGCATTCCTACAGTCGATGGAAGCTGACCAATAGCATCTCCACTTGCCATACCAATGGTCCAGTAAGTGTCGAATTCATATTCCGGAAAAGCGCTCCAAAAAGCGGAAGTGTTTGCAGCAGCAATGGCTGCACTTCCGTCAACAGGATTGTGACACCCAGAGGGCGCACCGATGAACATGGGAGGGGTGCCAAGGGCTACCACATCTGAATATAAAGCGCTAATTGCATCATTCTGGTTTGTGAAATTCGCGTAAACACGATATGCGCCATAGAATTCTAGGTCGCTCCCTTCCTCTAAAAACATCGTGTCTAATTCAACTGTATAGCCTACAAACTGGGCATTTACAGTTGTGAAATTCATCGACAATAAAACCGTCGACACCGCTAAAATCTTACAAAAATTATTCATCATATTCCATCTTTGTTTGGCCTACAAGTTAGTGCATCCAAGTGTAAATTGTCTTGCTTTTCTCAAGGACCTAAGCGTTCATACCGTCTTCTATCGCCTCAGCCTCAAGAGGGATGTGCGCCATAAGGTCAACGAACCCATCCTCTGTGATTACAATGTCATTCTCCAAGCGGATTCCTAGTCCTTCTTCAGGAATGTAAATCCCAGGCTCACAGGTAAAAACATTGCCCGCTTGCATCGGCTTATGCCAGTGGCCCACATCATGTACATCAAGACCTATAAAGTGGGAAGTCCCGTGCATAAAATACTTTTTGTAGGCTGGATGCCCTGGGGATTGCTTCTCTACATCGTGTTTGTCGATCAGCTTAAGGTCTAAAAGTTGACGTGTCATAAGCTCCCCGACTTCTTTGTGGTAATCGTGTAAACTCACGCCTGGACGAAGCAGTTTCATCGCACTCTGTATCACCGAATACACTGAATTATAGACCGCTCTTTGCCTGTCGGTGAACTTTCCACTCACAGGAATACACCTTGTCATGTCAGCCGCGTAGTTGCCATATTCAGCACCTACATCTAATAGGATGACGTCGCCCGCTTTGCATTCCTTGTTGTTTTCTATATAGTGAAGGACACAAGCGCTAGGCCCACTTCCAATAATCGGTGTGTAGGCAAAACCTCGAGAACCTCTTCTTAGAAATTCATGCATAAACTCAGCCTCAATCTCGTACTCCATGACCCCTGGCTTTACAAACTGCAAAACGCGATCCAGACCCGCTTTTGTGATGTCACAGGCGCGTTGCATTTGAAGAATCTCAGATTTCTGTTTGACGGCGCGTAAGTCATATAAAAAGGGAGATGAACGTGCAATTCTGTGATTCGGATATGTTGCTTTTATGCGCGCATTTTCTCTCTTCTCTCTTGTTTCCACTTGAGAGTTCGCCCGTGTATGGGGATTGTCGTTGAGGTATAAAACATCCGCTTCAGCCATCAAACGGTGTAGAATCGCGTCAAACGACGAGAGCCATTGTACGTTTTGCACGCCTGTCTGTGCCTGTATGTCGGACTTTGTGAGCTTTGCCCCATGCCAAATCGCAAGCTCTGCACTTGTCTTAATCGTGAAAATAATCTCTCTGTCTGACACCGCATGGGCATCAGGGAAAAGAAGCAAAATTGTTTCCTCTTGATCCACTCCACTGAGGTAAAAAAGATCCGACGCTTGCTTAAAGGGTAACTCTCCGTCAGCACTTGTTGGAAAAATATCATTGGAGAAAAACAGGGCTAGACCCTTGGATTCCATAAGCTCGGACAACACTTTTCTATTACGTGTGTATAACGCAGAGGGTAATTTTTCGTAACGCATAGCTGCAAGGTACTACCTTCGAGCCATGAGTGATAGCATTTCTACATCTTCTGCTCCCAAACCGGTCGGATCATACCCCCACGCCAGACGTGTTGGGAACCTTTTATTTTTAAGTGGAGTAGGTCCACGTGTGGCCGGATCAGGCAATGGCGACAGCAAGGTGCCTGGCCTTGAGCTCTCTGAGCGTGGTGAAATCATCACCTATGATTTTGAAGCCCAGGTGCATGCCGTTTTTTCAAACGTCAAGGCCATTCTAGAAGCGAGTGGAAGTTCTTGGGAGGAGTTAATAGACATTCAGGTATTCCTTGTAAATATGTCCAGCGATTTTGCAACGTTCAATCGCATCTATGCGTCGTATTTCTCGGGTCTTGGAGAAAATAGGCCTTGCAGAACCACTGTTGAAGTAAATTGCCTGCCCACTCCCATCGCGATTGAGTTAAAATGCATTGCCTCTGTAAAATAATTGAATGACATGCCTACGAACAAAGATTTTTCTCCTGAAATTTTGGATAAGCTTAACGCCTTGCAGAAAAAATATGCTGCAATGGGACAAGATATTTCCTCCTATTTAGATGGTCTACTTTACGCTGACTTTCTGACTTATTGGGATTACATCAACCTCGATACGCTCCTAAACTTACAACAGCCCATTACACCTTATCCAGATGAGAAGGTCTTTATCATTTACCATCAAATTACCGAGCTTTACTTTAAGCTTTGTCTACACGAATTCGATCGGGTGGCTCAAAGTGTCGAAGCTGGTGAGCTCACCCCTGCCTTCCTGCTTGAGAGAGTTCGAAGAATAAACAGATACTTTGAGGCGCTCACGAGTAGTTTTGACATTATGGTAGACGGAATGGACGCCGCTGAGTTCTTGAAATTTCGAATGTCTCTGCTTCCCGCAAGTGGATTCCAAAGCGCACAATACCGAAAAATTGAGATTTGTTCAACATCTATTGACCGGATCGCTCACAAAAATCACCGAGATAAATTTTCAAACCCCACAATTGATGATTTGCCGAAGGTTTTCAAACATCTGTACTGGCGTGAAGGAGCATCTGAGCTTAAGACTGGCACAAAAACCCTCACTCTGAAGCAGTTTGAGAAGAAATACGACAGTGATCTACTCGAAATGGCGGAGGAATATTTTTCTGCAAACATTCGGTCAGCTGCGGCTTCATTAACCTTTTCTGGCGACGACAAATTAAAAGATGAACTCAAACATGCAATGCGCTGGCTCGATGTGAATGTCAACATTAATTGGACCCTCGCACATTATAAATCTGCCGTCCGTTATCTTCAACGTGACCCAGAAGATATCGCCGCAACTGGCGGAACAAATTGGCAGAAATACCTTCCTCCGCGTTTTCAAAAACGTATTTTCTTCCCCGAATTATGGAGCGAGCAAGAACTTGAAGATTGGGGCAAAAGCTGGGTGAAAAAAGAAATATTCGGCATTAACATCTGAAGCTACATGAGCCGCATTTATGTTTTCCTTGTATGTCTCTTTTCGCTATCTGGTTGCGTGAATGATGTAACAACTCCAAAAGATGGCCACAATGGTGACTTTACCGGTCCCCATCAAGTTCGCGAGCCAGAAATGAGGTTTGGTGTTGTGTGGGAGGGGCTTGTTGTTGATTCTGGATACGTAAAAGAAGGTCAGTCACTGTCTCATATTCTAGATGCATATAAATTTGGTTCAGGAAAGGTTGCAACGCTCGCTGCAAACACGAAAGATGTGTATGATGTCCGAAAGATGAGGGCAAACAGACGTTGGTGGATTGCGTCGACAGCTGACTCATTAAACATCCCCGAATGGTTGATTTACGAGAGAAATGACATCGATTATGTGGTTTTTTCTTTAGGCGATACACTGGGAGCTCAACTTGGATCTTATCCTGTAGATACTTTATATCGTCGTGTTCAAGGAGAAATATCTCGGTCATTGTATCTGGATTTAGAAGCATTGGATGCCCCGACTAGCCTCTCAATTTCAATGGCAGGGGTATACGCTTGGACGATTGACTTTACGCATGTTCAGAAGGGTGATGTTTTTGACGTTTATTACTTCCGAAAAATGGCCAATGGCAAGCCTGTAGGGATTCCCGTCATCCTTTCATCTAGCTTCACACATCACGGACATCCATTGCAGGCATATCGATTTAATCAAGGCGACGGGGAGGATTATTTTGACCCTCAAGGCGCCTCGTTAAGGAAGGCGTTTCTTAAATCACCTGTCGAGTTCTCTAGAATCTCAAGTTCATTTAATAAAAAACGTTTTCATCCGGTTTTAAAAAGAATAAAACCGCATCTCGGAACTGATTATGCAGCAGCTACAGGAACCCCAATTTTAGCTGTTGGTGATGGTGTCATTATCAAATCTGCCTACACGAAGAATAACGGGAATTACGTGAAGATTCGCCACAACAACACCTACGAGACTCAGTATCTGCATATGAGCAAGCGTAAGTGTGCCGTCGGAGACCGGGTTCGTCAAGGCCAAACAATAGGTCTCGTCGGAAGTACTGGACTTGCAACAGGCCCGCACGTGTGCTTTAGGTTTTGGAAAAATGGTGCCCAGGTGGATCACCGACAAGAAAAGTTTCCGCCCTCCGCGCCTGTTAGGGATGAGAACATGAAAGCGTTTGCAAAAGAGGTGCTTCGATTGGAAAAAGAGGCCGACAGTCTTTAATTAAAATGGGTGAGGAATCGAAATAAATCCGTACTCCTTTTTGATTTGAATTACTGCCAAAACGTTCCAGACGATTGTGCTTATGGCCGTTGCATATGCTGCGCCCATCAGACCGTAAATCGGAATTAAATAAAAATTTAAACCGAGGTTAATTACAGAAGCGACAATGATGATGTTGCGTGCCTTCTTTTCCTTTCCAGTCATCGTGAGGATGTACATCACAGGCCCACATATGGCATTAATAATTTGGCCTATGGCAAGCACAATCAATGGCGCCACTCCCGCAGAAAATTCTTCTCCGAAAAAGTCCAACACGAAAGAAGGGAAAATCAACATCAGTATGAAAATAGGTGTACTGATCGCAAGGTTCATGTAGCCGATGTTTCTCGTGATTTTTTTCATCCCTTCCATGTCATTTTTCGCAAAAAACGAGCTGAACATTGGGGCCGCGATACTGCTTATCGCAAACTGAGTAAAGGTGATTAAGTTGGCCACTTTAAATGCGAGACGGTAAACGCCGACCTGGGACTCGTCCTGATAATACCCGATCATAATAGTATCTGTCCAATTCATAATCAAGAACATCGACGTGCTCATGAGCATGGGGAATGCCACTATAAGCAACGGCTTAATCTCTAAGGGTTTGATCAAGTTATCCCTGGATGTGAGGGGGAGCGATTGGCTTAGTCTTTTAGGAGTGACGATGCCTGAGATCAGTGCCAGCAAGACCAATCCAATCCCAAAAGCAAATAAAGGCACGACATTGTCCGCCAGATCTATTGCAAAATACTTGAAGCTGAAAAAGGATGCTATCGCAAGTAAAATCACTGTCCCCCTTTGCAAAATGCTGTATTCAATCATACGGCGCATTCCCCTAAATGCTTCTGAGTTTATGCCAAACCACGTTGAAAATGGGACCAAAAAAGCCGTGACTCTGAAGGGATCTCCCAACATCTCATTCCCAAATTTAAGGGCGAGGTCATCTGAAAACACATAGAGTAAAGCCGCAAGCACCATTGAAAATGGCATGGCGAGAGAAAGTGCATAGCCATAGACCTTTCGAAGGTGTCCGGGTGCTTTCTTCTCAATAAATTCTGGAATAAACCTGACCAAAGCACCGTCTAAACCTAGACTTCCAACCACCGTCGCAATGGTGAGAACCGTCAAGCTCAATTCAAAGACGCCAAAGGTCTCCGCTCCGTAATTTGAGGTGATCAAATACGCAAAAACATATCCTGCTCCAGCTCCAGCAACCTTAAAAACCATGACCAAACCACTCCCTGAGAGCAGTTTCTTAAAATCTGGATTTAAATTTGACAGGAACGATAACATCTTAATATTATATCTCGGTTAAGAACGCGCAGAAAAAACAAGTCCGTACATCTTCATTTGTTTCACCATCGAAGCGAGGCCATTCGAACGTGTCGGGCTTAAATGTGTATTTAACCCTATATCTTCTAAGAAGTGTAAATCTACTTTCGCGATGTCTTCAGGTGCTGCACCACTTAAAACCCTCACCATTAAAGCCACCAGCCCCTTGGTGATAATCGCGTCGCTGTCGGCAGAGAATAACACGGTTCCGTCTTCTTCTTTTCGTGCGGCAAGCCAAACCCTGCTTTGGCAGCCGCGAATTAAATTGTCTTCCGTTTTGTCATTCTCGACGATTGGATTGAGTTCTTTGCCCATCTCTATGATGTGCTCATACTTCTCCATCCAATCGCCAAACATAGAAAACTCCTCAACAATTTCGTTTTGGCGTGCTTCTAACAGTTTCATGTTTCCCATAATGCAAAGGTATTTAATTTGAAACGATTGGCAATCCAGATGATTCCCATGCGTTTATACCGCCGAGCAAATTATAAACTTGTGTATGCCCCTGATCGGCTATTATTTTTGATGCTGAACTGCTTCTGCTGCCAGCTTGACAATAGACATAGATTGCTTTTCCTTTCGGGAGTTCCATCAATCGCTTTTCGAAATCGTCATTGTAGTAGTCCATCGCCAAAGCGTTTTCAAGGTGACCCTCGTTGAACTCATCTGGTGTCCTTACGTCGAGAAGAATTACGTCCTTTTGTATCATCTCTTCGAAGGCCGCAGTCGTAAGGGTTGTAATTGAAGAATGCTGGGGTTGATCTGAGCAGGCAAATACAATGCCCACCAATGCAACAAAAAATGTAATCTGAATAAATCTCATCACTTTAAATTCCTGTGGCTTGTCCGCTTCGCATTCCTGAACGTTTTAGGCGTCCTAACATCAAGTATTTTCGCCACGTTAGATATCAACTCTGTATTGTCTGTTAGGTTTAAATGTGGACAGTTCCTTAAACATTACATGGAAAGGTGGATCCTATTTCAACATCTTTATGGCTCTTTCTAAAGCGGCAACTAACGCGTCTATTTCGTCAAAAGTATTGTACGCTCCGAAGCTCGCACGAACCGTGCCTGGGATGTCATACCAGTCCATCAGTGGTTCCGTGCAGTGGTGTCCAGTCCTGACTGCAACGCCCAATTGATCTAAGAGGGTTCCCAGATCTGAAGGGTGCGTTCCCTCCACGAGAAAACTCACGACACCTGCTTTGTGTTCAGCTGTACCGTAAATTCTGAGGCCTTCAATTTGAAGTAGTTTGTCGTGTGCATACTCCGTGAGTGCAAGTTCATGCGCCGCAATATTGTCGAGCCCTACTGACTCCATCCATTTGATTGCAGCACCAAGCGCAATCGCGCCTGAGATGTGAGGGGTGCCAGCTTCGAATTTGTACGGAGGAACATTAAAGGTTGTCGGCACATCAAAACTTACCGAAGAAATCATCTCTCCTCCCCCACGCCATGGAGGCATCGCATCCAAAAGAGCGCGTTTGCCATAAAGAAATCCGATCCCAGTGGGACCATACATTTTGTGACCTGAAGCAACGTAGAAATCACAATTGATGTCCTGCAGATCGACATTCATATGGGGGGCTGCTTGTGCGCCATCGACCATGACAATTGCACCCGCATCGTGGGCCAAAGAAGTAAGTAGTTTTGCGTCATTAACCGTTCCCAGTGTATTTGAAACATGAGAAAAACAGACCAGAGAAGGCGCAAGTGCCAGTTTTGCATTGTAATCCTCGAGGTCAATTGTACCCTCAGGGAATATCTCTATGACCTCAATCTTAAACCCAATTTCAGAAGCGAGAATCTGCCAAGGAACGATGTTGCTGTGGTGTTCAAGGCGCGTCATCAAAACCGTAGAAGAAGCCGTAAGGTTTGCTCTACCCCAAGTGCCCGCGACCAGATTAATCCCGTCGGTGGCGCCCGCTGTAAAAATTATTTCAGCATTTTCAGCCGCATTAAAGTGCCCTTTAATTGTCTCACGTGCGCCTTCAAAAGCTTCGGTCGCCTGAGTCGCAAGAGCGTGCACTCCGCGGTGAATGTTGCTGTGGAAATGTGACAAATATTCACGCTGTGTTTCAATCACTGTGCGCGGTTTTTGAGCCGAGGCAGCGCTGTCTAGATACACCAGAGGAAAGCCATTGACCTTCCGCTCTAGAATGGGGAATTCTCTTCGAATTGCAGCTACGTCGTAATTACCATCCATGGCGTTCAGTGTAAAGATTCATAATTTCTTCGCTCAATTCTGTGCTTGAAACGCTCGAAAGAACATCCCCTAAAAATGCCTCAACAAGCAAAGCTTTTGCCGCCTTTTCATCAATTCCACGAGATTTGAGATAGAATAGCGCATCCAAATCAAATTGCCCCACGGTGCACCCGTGCGCACATTTTACATCATCGGCATAAATTTCTAGTTCCGGCTTCGTATTGATCGCTGCGCCGCGATCAGCAACAATGTTTGTGTTTTGTTGAAATGCATTTGTTTTCTGAGCATCCGGTCTGACGAAGACCTTGCCATTAAACACGCCCGTAGAATCCCCATACATGATGCCTCTGTAAAGCTCCGAAGACGTGCCGTCCGAAGACGTGTGGTCCATCGTTGTGTGGTTGTCAATATGTTCTGTCCCAAGTGGGAGATAAGCGCCATTGAAAACAGAATCTGTGCCCTTTCCTCGAGAGATAATCTCCAATTCGTTTCGCACCCAGTCTCCTTTGATGGTAAAGGTGTGCATTTTCAGTTTGCTGTCTCGCTCTTGGACGATATGCTCATGCGAAAAGTGGAATACTTTGCCGCCTTCATTACACACTTTTTCCAATGACAACAATGCATTAGGTCCTATTGAGGCTTCTAACAATCCATTGTACATTCCGCTTGAACGCTCTGATGCACTGGACCAAACCACGACATTCAACTCGGCGCCTTCATCCACTTTTATCAAGTGTTTGGGGAAACTCGCAACATTGAGTCCGTCTGTTAAGTGATGAATAACAATCGGTCTGTCGACTTTCACATTGCGGTGAACATGAAGACAAAGTCCATCTTGACGGTAGGTCTCATTGAGTTCACCTATCCACTCTTTTTGATGATATCCATTCGAGAAATCGAGTGATGCACTTGGATCCATTTTACTGAATGGAATACAATCTACTCCGTCTGATACAGGCAGGTCACTTAAGGTTGGCTCGAAAACACCGTTCTTAAATACGACGAGATAGGCATCAAGGCTCAATACCGGGTTCGGTAGCACAGATTCTGGCCAACCGTTCATCCCTTGAGCAGCCTCTGTAGAGATAGAAACCTCATTGTTTAATAGCTTCGCGATTGGAGAGTATTTCCATCGCTCCGACTTCCTGGTTGGAGGAGGAAGGGTCGCTGAGAATTTATCTGTAAACACTGACATAGATTAAACGTTAGAGGTGTCGTGTGAAGGCTCTTTAAGCCAATCGTACCCTTTCTCCTCTAGCTCCAAAGCGAGCTCTTTTCCGCCACTTTTCACGATTTTACCGTTTGACAAAACGTGAACGAAATCTGGAACAATATGCTCGAGAAGTCTTTGATAGTGAGTGATTACAATAAAGCTTCTTTCTGAAGACCGCATCGCATTGACGCCTTTTGAAACAACGCGAAGCGCATCGATATCCAAACCCGAGTCGGTTTCATCTAAAATGGCAAGCTTGGGCTCAAGCATGGCCATTTGGAAAATCTCGTTGCGCTTTTTCTCTCCTCCTGAGAATCCTTCGTTCACAGATCTGTCTCGCAATCGACCATCTAGCTCGACCAAAGAAGAACATTCTTTCACCTTCGCAAGGAAATCTTTTGCCTTGATCGGCTCCTGTCCCTTATGAGCGCGCTTGCCATTTAAGGCCGCTTTCATAAAATTCAGATTGGAAACGCCAGGGATTTCTATTGGGTACTGAAAGGCTAGAAAGACGCCCTCTCTGGCTCTGTCACTGGCTTCTAAGTCCAACAAGTTTACCCCATCAAGATCGACTGTTCCGCCAGTCACTTCATAGGAATCTCTACCTGCCAACACAGCTGCTAGCGTAGATTTTCCAGAACCATTTGGTCCCATAATCGCATGAAGCTCGCCTGGTTTAACCTCCAAGTTAAGCCCTTTCAGTATTTCGTTGTCGCCGACTTTGGCGCATAAATTATTAATCTTCAGCATCGTTCTTTTTCAAAAAATTATCCAACACTTCCTTCGAGTGAAATAGTCAGGAGTTTTTGGGCTTCAACTGCAAACTCCATTGGCAGTTTATTTAATACATCTTTTGCGTACCCCTTGACAATAAGGCCTATCGCCTCCTCCTCTTCAATCCCTCGTTGCTGACAGTAAAATATTTGGTCATCCCCTATTTTCGATGTGGTCGCTTCGTGCTCAATTTGAGCCGTCGGGTTCTTGACTTCGATGTACGGGAAAGTGTGCGCTCCGCACGTGTCTGTCATGAGCAGTGAGTCACACACAGAAAAGTTCCTGGAATTTTCAGCGCCAGGATGTATTTGAACCAGACCTCGATAGGAGTTTTGTGAATGTCCCGAAGAAATTCCTTTAGAAATGATCGTAGATCGCGTTCTCTTTCCGATGTGAATCATCTTTGTACCCGTATCAGCCTGTTGCTTATTGTTTGTAACAGCGACACTGAAAAATTCCCCGATACTGTCGTCTCCTTTCAAGATGCAGCTCGGATATTTCCACGTTATCGCAGAACCGGTTTCTACTTGAGTCCAGCTGATTTTGGCAGCGCGGTGGCACAGGCCCCGCTTTGTGACAAAGTTAAAGACGCCTCCTTTGCCATCTTTGTCTCCAGGATACCAGTTTTGTACTGTGCTGTATCTTACCTCAGCTTCATCGTGAGAGATAATCTCAACAACAGCCGCGTGGAGTTGGTTTTCATCTCGCTGCGGTGCGGTGCACCCTTCTAAGTAGCTTACGTAGCTTCCCTCGTCGGCAACGATCAAGGTGCGTTCGAATTGGCCTGTTCCAGCCTGGTTTATTCTGAAATAAGTACTTAGCTCCATCGGGCATCTTACACCTTTAGGGATATAACAAAAAGAACCGTCCGTGAATACCGCCGAATTCAATGCTGCGTAGT
>JAPKBK010000169.1 GCA_028823435.1 Flavobacteriales bacterium | reverse complement strand
CTGGTCGTGCAAATTGATCCAGGTCCTACGCCAACTTTTACGGCATCTGCGCCTGCTTCTACAAGCGCAAGACCTGCTTCAGCTGTTGCGATGTTTCCACACACAACATCCACCCCAGGAAAGTGTTTTTTCACCTCTTTCACAACCTCAATGACGCCTTTGCTATGTCCGTGAGCCGTATCGACAATCACAGCATCAACGCCAGCTTCTACAAGTGCTTTAATGCGTTCCATTGTGTCAGATGTGACACCTACAGCAGCTGCCACACGTAATTGGCCAAATCCATCCTTACATGAATTCGGGAATTCTGTGAGTTTAATAATATCCCGATATGTGATTAATCCGATCAGCTTGCCATTGTCATCTACAACGGGTAGTTTTTCGATGCGGTGCTCACGGAGGATTTGGGCTGCCTGATCTAAATCAGACCCATCCTTTGTCACAATCAATCCTTCACTCGTCATCACTTCTGCGACAGGACGGGATGGTGTTTTTTCAAATCTCAAATCTCGGTTCGTAACGATGCCAACAAGGATGCCTTCTGGACTCACAACAGGAATACCACCTATCCGTCTCTCGCGCATAATTCCCAGTGCATCACCCACGGTCGCATTTTTGTTTAGAGTGATTGGGTCCTGAATCATGCCATTTTCAGACCGTTTTACTTTTCTCACTTCCTTTGCCTGTTGTGCGATACTCATGTTTTTATGAATCACTCCCAGCCCCCCTTGTCGTGCCATGGCAATCGCCATTTCACTTTCAGTAACAGTGTCCATGGCGGCAGAAATAATTGGCGTTTTGAGCTCAATATTTCTTGAGAAACGCGATGTTAATTCAGCATCACGTGGAAGCACTTCCGAGTAAGCTGGAACGAGCAATACATCGTCGTAGGTGAGACCTTCGCCGAAGAACTTGGCATCTTTTATAGGCATGTTTTCAGATTGAATCGCGTAACTCGCTTTCCTTCCTAAGCGCGCTATTGCGCCTACCCTTGGGTCCGCGATTCGCGCAAAGGTAAAGAACTACGGCCTAAGAACGTGCACACTTTGAGAAATGACATGCCATTTCCCTGATCCATCTAATGCGCGAACGACGACTGTGTATACTCCGTCAGGTACAAGTTCGTTATTCGAGGTTCCATCCCAACATTCATCGGGGCTTTGAGATGTAAAAATCACATCTCCCCACCGTGAAAGAATGACAAGCTTAAACGTGGCTTCTCCACTAGAGACACCGTCCGACACAAACCCCAATGTGGATTCTCCAGGCGCCCATGGGAACCAGTCGTTGATGTCGTCGTTATTTGGTGTAAACGCTGTGGGAATCCAAAGCAGTGGGTCTTCGGTCAGACACACTTGGTTTGAACTGGATCCATTGAGTCCTCCCGTGGTGTTGTTTTCTAAGGCGACGACAGTGTAACAGAAATCTCCTGGCATTTGTGTGAGATCTCCGATGTAATCCTCAGTATGATAGACATTGGCTCCGTGCGATGTCAGTGGAACGGCAGCGCTCAGACGTGAGGGCGCCCTCAGAATTTCATACGACAATGTTCCATCTGGGAATTCTTCATATTCAGACCAAATCAGACTGTTTTCGAAGGCATCTTCATCTGAAGAGCGCCAACCCTGAAGCAAAATACTTTTCCCCAGATTTGACGTGGTGACTGCCACTTGGCATTCGTTATATACAGAACATCGATACAAGTAACTCCGCACATCAGTATCAACATCGGGATCTACAAATGTCAATGGGAAACCAAGTGAGCTGGGGAGTGGTTCCAGTATAGGAATCCAAACACTGTCCACATCCACCCATCTTTCGAGCTGATAGATACTTATTTCTATCGCAGCGGGGTCAGTTTCGACGAGAATTTCGATTGCGCCATTGGATAAAACAGATGCCCTTTTTAATCTGGGAGATTCGGGAGCGTCTGGATATGAGAATTCAAGTTCAACTTCGCTCGATCGTGCAATCTTCCCTGTTGTTGATTCGGCGACGATGCGGTATTTATATGTACTCGCGACATTTGCCCCTTCGTGAAGGTATGTTCCGTATCCTGAAGCAAGTGTGTCGAGCGTTGTCCAAGCCCCATACGAGCCTGACAATGCATCATAAAGTGAAGCCTGTGCCAAATAGAAATCGACGCCACCTTCTATTCCGAGAGGTGCGTTCCAGCTTAATTGCGCGCGATCCGTGCAAGGAATTTGAGAAACCACTGTAAAAATGGAGGTCGTACAATCTCCTGCAGCATTGGGGTTGGGTGACCCGTCATTATTGATGCATTCGAAGACTGCGACGCGATAACTCTCAGGCTCAGAAGACGCAAGAGAAGTAGGGATGATCGCGGATGATGCATTCGGGTCGTTTATTTGAAGTACTTCTGAAGAACCGGCTCCCGAACATTTATAGATGATGTACCCCAGAGTTTCCCCTGACACGGGATAGTCGAAGTGAACTTCTGCAAGTCCTGTCGCTGGGTCTACGTCGATATGTGTCGTCACGGGTAAATCGGGGTTCACTTCACCGACGACTAAGTCTGTTGCATTACTTACGTGGATGTCTGTGCCGTTTGAAGCGGTTTGGCGAACACGGTATATGTTAATGGAGACACAAGGCCCTGGGTTGTCGATGAAAGACCCTCCAAGTGGGCTGTCAGGAACGGTTGCGATGGTGTCCCAAATTGCAGTAAATTCATTCAATCGTTCCAAGTAGAATGGACCTCCAGCGCCTTCTCCAGAGATCACATGTGGACTGTTCCAGACCAAGTCCACTTCGTCAGCGCCTGTACCAACGCTGGCGTTGACATGAATCGAACACAGAAATGGAGATTGAGGAGAATTGTCATTTGTCGTTCCTCCGTCAACAGAAGTGACTTGCACCGCGGTATAGCAATGAGCATACGCATTTGCGTTGTATAAAAATGACGGCATGACCCATCCTGTAGGTAAAACGCCTGTATCTAGGTTGGGAGCGACTAAGTGGGGCGAGGGGCTTAAAAGAATGCCGGGGATGTCAAACACCTTAATCTCATTGTGAATAAACTCCTCGGTCGTGGCTGGCGTGAATACATCCCAGTACAATGTTGCATTTCCGGCAGCATTGACATTGTTAACATGGGTTAGATTAGGCTGTGCATATGCTGTGTTCCCAAGACCTAAACCCAATAGGGTTATAAGTATCACCGGTGTTATTTGTCCTATTTTAATAAAACGACGCATGCTATAAAATTACAAAACCTTCAATCAACCCTCTCTGTTTTTTTAAACGTTATCGACATACTTGTCTCCATAACCATATCCATCAGTGTAGCCTGAACCATAACTGTAGTATCCATAACGTGCGGCGTACTTGCTATAGTATTTCATAAGTCGTCGGGGTTTAATTCCGTTTAATACAAATGATGCGTGCTTGAGGTTGTTTTGGTCTAACAAATCCTCAAGATGTTTAATTCCTCTTCGAGACGATTGCTTCGTATTTGTGACTAAAAGCGCTGTGTCAACATGCTCCATCAGCACGAGGGCATCGCTGATCAGTAAAATCGGCGGCGTATCTAAAATCACATAGTCGTAATCCTTTTTTAACTGCGACAACAATGGATCAAGTCTCTCGCTGAGAATTAAATCTGAGGCGTTTGGTGGGATGGGGCCCGCTGAGATAATGTCAAGTGAAGGGTAGGGGCCAGGCATGATGACTTCTGAAACGGAAGATTTCCCGACCAGTAGGTTCGATATTCCAGCTTTGTTTTTGAGACCGAAATAATGATGGACTCTTGGTTTGTGGAGATCGAAGTCGACCATGGCCACTTTCTTTCCCGCCTTTGCTAAAATCGATGCGAGATTTGCACTGACAAAGGACTTGCCCTCGGACGGGTGTAGCGACGACACAAGGATGACATTGGCGCCTTCTTTTGCCAGTAGATATTGAAGGTTTGTTCGCAGCGACCTGAACGACTCTGTGACAGATGATCGGTTGTCAGCGCGAACTGCCAATGGATCGTCAATCACCCCTTTGTGATATGGAATCCCGCCTATGACTGGAAATTGAGCGACCTCTCGGAGTTCTCCCGTGGACTCAATTCGTGCGAAGAAGAACAAACGGATCAACGCAAATAAAACCCCGATCACAAATCCTGCAAGAACATACGTTAGAATCGTTCTTTGTTTGTTCGGACCTACGAGGCCTCCATATCGCGCTCTTTCAATTAAAGAAGCCTCAGGTGTAATGTTTGCCCTTGCGATAATCGTCGT
>JAPKBK010000168.1 GCA_028823435.1 Flavobacteriales bacterium | reverse complement strand
ATATGAGAAAGCACTCGGCATGATGAATGAAGGGAACCATCAAATCGCATTGCAAACAGGATCTCAAAAGCTTGCGCCAGGAGCGTACGTTTTTCAGATTAACGTGTTAAGTAGCGGAAGGGTGCACCACGACATCAAAAGATTTGTCGTCAAGTAGCGCGTGACTTCAAACCTCACTTCGAAAATGTGGATGTCATTTCAAAGATGATTTCTCCGCCCCCTGTGAGTTCCTTGTGCGTTAAGGTGTTGTTTTCTATTTTCCGGCCATTCACTGTCACACTTGATACATAGATGTTGTCCCTGTTTTGATTCCGAGCGACAATCTTTGTGGTTTTTCCGTTGGGGAAGGTGACGAGTGCCACTTTCACCAATGGACTTCCTATCGCATAATCGGATGAACCTGGAGTCACGCTGTAAAAACCAAGCGCACTTAACACATACCACGCGCTCATCTGTCCTGCATCATCATTTCCGCAAAGACCTTCTACGGTAGGGTCATACATCGTTTGCATAATCATACGTACGCGTTCTTGTGTTTTCTCAGGGTGACCGGTCCAGTTGTATAGATAAGGGATATGGTGTCCCGGTTCGTTGCCATGAACATAATTCCCGATGATGCCGTCTCGCGTAATGTCCTCGTGTTTTTCAATATACTTTTCGTCGATCTCCATGGTGAAAAGTGAGTCGAGGTGTTGGGTGAAGCGCGTGTTGCCTCCCATCAAATCGATCATTTTGTCAATGTCTTGAGGGACATAAAGTCCATAATTCCAGGCATTTCCCTCGATAAACCCTTGGCCATGTGTGTCCATAGGGTCAAACGCTTCTCGGAACTCCCCGCTGGAGAGTCGAGGTCTCATGTATCCAGATCCGGTGTCAAATACATTGTAATAATATTCAGAACGTTTCAGGAATACTTCAGCAAGAGAATCATTTCCGACTTGGATTGCCATTTGAGCGATGCACCAATCGTTGTATGCATACTCCAGTGTTTTTGAAACAGAAGAATGGCTTTTGTCATCGGGCACAAATTGATAGTCAATATAGTCGCCCAAACCATCAAAATATCTAACGTTTGCTGTATTTACAGAGGCTTGTAATGCACGTTCGTGATCAAAGTCCCCGACGTTTTTTGCCATCGCATCTGCAATCACAGATGTGGCGTGATATCCAATCATACACCAATTTTCATTTCCATAATGGCTCCAGATAGGGAGCATGTCGTGTACACTCTGGTCGTGATGGGCAAGCATAGATTTGACCATGTCGTTGTTGCGTTCTGGCTGCGTAATATTAAACAAAGGGTGAAGCGCACGATAGGTGTCCCAGAGCGAGAAAATGGTGTAGTTCGTGAACCCATCTGAGGAATGAATGTTTTGGTCCAAACCACGGTACTTCCCATCGACATCTTCATAAATAATAGGCGACAAATTTGTGTGATACAATGCGGAGTAGAAGGTCTTTTTATCGTCCAATGACAATGTAGTTACATTGATTTTTGAGAGTTCCACGTTCCACTTTGCTTGGGTTTCCTGTCTCGTTTTCTTGAAATCCCAATGCGGTATTTCTGTATTAAGGTTTTTCAATGCGCCGTCTGTACTTACTGAGGATAACGCGAATTTCATCTCTATGCTTTCACCTTCTTCGGTATTGAAATTAAAATATGCGCGGATATCTTTTCCGGCGATTTCAGGAAAATTCTCGGTTTGATTAAATCGCCGATAAAACCCATCGTATGTTTCTTCGTTGTATTTCTTGTGGCCATAACTTTGAAATGGTTTTGAAAACTGCATCGCAAAAAACACTTTTTTTGTCCGAGCCCAACCCTTTGTTTGTCTATACCCCGTGACAAGAGAGTCGTTTTCTATCCGGATGAAAGTCCAAACATTTTTATTCTCGTGATGATACACATTGTACACCATGTCAAGAATAATGTGGGCCTCCTCAGATTTCGGAAATGTATACTTATGGTATCCTACGCGGTCGCTGGCGGTAAGCTCAGCTTGTATGTTATAGCTGTCCAGGTTGACCTGATAATACCCAGGGGACGCCGCTTCACTGTCATGCGAAAAAGCAGAATAAAATCCTTTTCCATGTTCCGATGTAAGGATCGGGTCGAGCACCAATTCTCCAGTTGTAGGCATGACCAAAAAGTCCCCCAAATCAGAATGCCCAGTGCCACTAAAGTTCGTGTGGGCAAAGCCAATAATGGTCGAATCTTGATGTTGGTATCCGGCACAATATTTATACGTGTCTGGATTGTAACTCCCGTCTTCATTGAACATACGTTCAAAATTTGTTTGAGGACTTAATTGGACCATGCCGAATGGAGCTGTAGCGCCAGGGAAGACATGTCCCATTTTACTTGTCCCGAGAAAGGGATTCACGTACTGCGTAAAATTCTCTTTCTCTGATGTTTCGACATGACATGCACAGAGGAGACAAATGCATGCGGCTAGAATAGAATTCTTCATGTAAGGTTATTTTATTTTGCAGCTATTCGTAGTTCAATCGCTCTTTTTTCATTTCGCTTCACGGGATTTCTAAGGGCGTGTCTGATTACCCATTTACGTTCGGGAGAAGCGTTTTCAAGCCACTTTTCACATAATGACAGCGCCACCTCGAGATTGTCCTTTGCAATGTCTCCTACGTGGTTTGCCACGCTTCTACGAACGTATAGATCAGGATCATCTTTCAAGCATTCTAAAATAGGAATACATGGTGTGGGATTTGAGATGAATGAATCAATCTTTTTTGCCCAGGGCAATCGGGGTCTGGTCCCTTCTGAACACAGTCTTCGCACATGTGGGTTTTCATCATTCATCCATTGGTAGAATAGCTGAAGCGTTCTGCTTTCATCCTTTACGATAAAGGGTCTCACAGAGTATTCGCATGTAAATCGCGTGGTTAACTCGTACTGTGCGCTCATAGAAACATCAAACGGATCAATGGTGTTGTTGTACGAAATATCCCCACCAAACTCCTCTATAAAACGACAATGCGGCATATAAAACAATCCCGCCAATCCATTGCCTTCTGTTGCCTTGAGAGGAGGTGTCAGTGATTTCAATAAGATGTCAAGGGCCTCAGAATAAACTTGAGGCAAAAACGTCTTCAATGACATTGCAATGTGAGCGCTTCTTTCTTTCAAGCCTAAATCCTCAATATTCCGCAGGGTTTCGTCAATAAAACGAGATTCGTTAAATGATGGATATACAAAATGGATATTTTGTGCCAATTGAGTCACCGCTTCTTGATCCAACAATAATTTTAATGGCACACCTTTTTGAATGGACATAGGTGCCTCTGGAATTTTCAGCATGTTTTTTGTTTTGCCAAATGATATCGTTTTCTCACAATCACATTAAACCGCCTTTTGTTTTTAAATTTCAAGATTGATAAATGTAAATGATTTGCGGACAACTTGA
Source organism: Flavobacteriales bacterium (assembly GCA_028823435.1). Classification (GTDB taxonomy): domain Bacteria; phylum Bacteroidota; class Bacteroidia; order Flavobacteriales_D; family Sanyastnellaceae; genus UBA974. Next base: position 835 of record JAPKBK010000168.1, on the reverse strand, counting down.
TTGTTCAGTGAATAAAATAACAACACTGGTTTTGATGCGAATACATTCAAGAATAGAAGCATTGGTAACAGGTATTGGAATAACGGAAGTGGTTGCACTTGCTGATTACGCGACAGAGGACGCAACTTGGGTGCCCGCACTTTTAGAGGCGTGTAAACTTTCGAAACCAAAAAACAGAAAGGCTGCATGGGTCCTTCATCATATCTTTTTGCGGCACCCGAGGTTCATTGAACCTCAAGTTGCACAAATTATAGGAGCTCTGGATGCATCTAATGATGGCTCCGTTCACAGAGAACTGCTTAAGGTTCTTGTAGAGGTGAAGCTCAACGAAGCGGACTGGATGAAATACCGTGCGATGTTGTTTGACCTAGGTGTAGGAATCTTGTTTGATGAAGACCAAACAAAAGGAATGTACTACATCGCGATGCGGCTGGCTGAGAGGTTTGTGAAGTCTGAAAAGGACCGACGCGAAGCAGTCAAAGCCATCAGACACATGTTGTCCGGCAGTGACACAGGTGAACAGCCGATTTGTCATGCAGCAGCGCAAACCATAGCGCGGATTGAAAAACGATAATCGCTTACACTGAAGGTTTAACACTAATATATTAAAAATCTGATTACTCGAATTTTAAGCCCTGATTATTGAGTGAGCGTTTTGCAAACCATGCGTAGTAAACGAGATACGCAAAGCAAAGTCCTCCGACCACAAAAGAGTTCTGAATACCCACGGATTCGAGGTCGGCAAGTTTCCCTTGAATGGGAGGGATGATGGCACCACCTAGAATCATCATGACGAGGAATGCAGATCCCTGTGTGGTGTACTTTCCCAGTCCAG
>JAPKBK010000167.1 GCA_028823435.1 Flavobacteriales bacterium | reverse complement strand
CCGCTATCAGCTTCAATAGGAATGTTTATCTCATATTCACACACACCTGAAGCATCTTGAACAACGATGTTGTAGTTGCCGACTGCCAACGCATAAAATTCATTTTCATAGACGAAGTTCTGGCCGCCATCAATACTGTATAAATATGGGCTTAATCCTGACGTGGGCGTAATGATTATTGAGCCATTTGCGACTGTTGCAGAGGTCGCATTTGTTGCTTCAACATCGACACTCATCAGCGTGCATTCTTCAATCGTTACAGTCTCTTCATAAGCGCATACTCCTGAATCATCTTGAACGACCACCTGATACTCACCTGGGAGTAAATCGGTGAAGGTGTTGTTCTCTGAAAAACTTTGGCCGCCATTAATGCTATAGCTGTATGGGGTTGACGAAGTGGTAAAAATTGAAATGACACCATCATTGTTGATCGAATGTGTCACAACGATTTCTGCGTTAATCACACAGCCTGCGCCACCTGGACAGAGTAATTCTATCGCTTGACTGCCAAATTCACCATCGTTGTATACAATTGTTTCCCCTGCAGAATTAATGACTGAGAAATTCCCCATACCTCCACTACAGCATATTCCATCTCCCCATGAATCATATACTTGAAGTGAATAGCATGCGTTATAGTCCAAACAAAGCGTTTGTTCAAGATTCCCATTGATAAGACCTCCACTCGCAATTTGGTTGTCATTTAAGTCAAAAATTGACCAAGATGTTTCACTAGGCCAATCATCCCCATTTATGATAAGAGTAACAAGGTCATATGATGCCTCAAAATCTAACATTGCAGTTGCAGAGTTATTAGATGATTGCCCATCCACCTGGCCATTCACACCTATAATATTTACGACAACCAAGTTGTCATTTGCTTGAATGTTGCCGTCAACGACGACTGTTATTTCATCTTGAGTAAGTGATGGGATCTCAACTAATTCATAAAAATCCCCAGCACTTTCGCCATTAATAAAAATCTCGAACATCACGTTATTAATCATGTTTCCGCCATTGTTCTCGATGATCACAGTCGCCTCAATTTCATTGTCACACGTTTCGCTAAGGTTTCCTATAGATACTCCTGCATCTACCTGGTACATCTTACTTACCACATAGTTTAGGGTGTCGTTATTTCCGTATTCGTCATCAACATCACTGATGATCCCCATGAGGTTATAATCACCTGTGGCTGAGAAATCTTGCGGAATTAGGAATTGAATTTCTGCGTTAGAAAATGGCGCTATGGTTTCCGTAACCGTTAACGTTTCCACCTCCTGATCATCGATTAAAAGAATGAGGTTGAAGTCATTCATCGCATTTAATCCTGTATTAGAAATAACGGCGCTTACAAGCTCGCCATTTCCTAAATTTAAAGACGATACAGGATTAATAAATTCCGTGAATTCTAGATCATTGTCTGCTTTAATATTTGCCCAGAATGAAACCCATGGCCTTGCTTGTTTAATGACAAGCTGATCTTGGGCTGTTACCTTATACTCGATATCCATGCCGAAGCCTTCAACGCCTTCCACATTGTAAAGGATGGCGAATTCATCGTGAATCACAGAGAGGTATTCTCTCATTTGGTCTAAATAGATTTGATCCATCACCAGCTCACCTTGTTCAACGAGGTTAGACAATTGTAGCACCAAATACCCGCCCGCCTGATCCGGGTTTTCGTATAACAAGATCTCTTCAGGGACGGAGTTAGGGTCTGGGTTTGTGATCAAAGACTCTCCAACCTGAGTGTTTAAGTAGAACGTGTCTTCAGTGTCATAAATAGGGTCTATACTTATGCCTACACCGTTAGATTTCTCCTCTTCAAAGTTGGGGTGGCAGAGCAATCCCATGGCTGCCATAAAGTGGTCAACGCGGTAGAAATCTCTTTCCTCGTATGCTCTGAAGTTCCACATGCTGGCGTAAACCTGCTTGATGGACTTGGAGATGTGCCCCTCATCGAGGTGCTGCGTTTTTGAGGTGTATAGACCCGCGCCACTGAAGCCTGGCAAGTCCTCATTGTTGGTGCTCGATCTGCATCTGACCTTAGTTCCTACGGGGAAGTCGTCGTGCATCGTTTGGAGCTCATCCATCATCCACTGAGGCATGGGCGCATCCTTAATGTCATCGCGGAATGTGTCTAAGCGGTCGACACGGAAGTTGATGTCGGTTTGAAATGTCGGATTGTCGATCATAACCTGCGCTTCCAGATAGAAGTTATTATACTGCATAAACGCATCATAGAAGTAAAAGGGGATACCAAACCCATCAGGTATCGTTCCCTCAGGGATGTCAAACGACCTCATTGTCGCGACGTTTGTGCATTTTGCGCCAAAGGCAGTAGACATTTCAAATTCTATGTCATCGAGGGGCAAGATTTCTGTGATACTCAGATCGCGTTCTGGGATTTGGGGTTCTGTGGGTCGAATAGATTCATACCAGTCATTCACCTCATCTAACGTCGCCTCCCTGAATTGGAAAGTCTCATTTTCGACCTTGTAGTAAACATAGTTATTCAATAAAACCGCTATGGAGTCGATGGATAACGGATCTTCAATGTAGGCGTTAGGCACATTGTCTTGTATCGCTCTGAGGTTGACGTGGGAAAGCGGGGTTTGGACCACAGAAGTAATAATTCCTCCCACTCTGGGCAAGGAATTTGGAAGCGCGTCATAGAGTACAATGTCTCTTGAACCTGGGGTTTCATCAACGCTCATATGCCTAAAGAAACCATACCCTTCAGCCTCATGGAAAGGAATAAAATTAATGTCAGCAAAGACCTCCGATTCCAGCACGACATCAATTTTTGTATCTTCAAAATCATCGGCATACTGAGATAAATACGTGCCTTCACTGTTTTGACTTATGAAGTGATTCATGTTATTCTGAAGGAACGGCATATTTGCAACTAAAAGCTCATAAGTCCTCTGTGTGTCTTCAAAATTATAGGCATTTCCAAATGAGAAATTGAAAGAGTAACTTCCTATAATTCCACCAGGGAGTATGATGTTAGGGTTGAAAACAATCTCCCCGGAACTGTCGTCACCTGTCACTGAGGCACCAATAGAGTTGAAGAATGCGGCATGGATGTAGTGCGTGTTGCTGTTGATGAAATAGACCTTAGGCTCTGGGGTGTCTCTATCAAGAATCCCGAATTTCACATACAGTTGCCCATTAAGAAATGGCGCCCAACCGACATCGTTTATCGTTGCGAGATCCATAAATACTTGGGCATCCGGAACAGACGTTGACCCATCTAAAAAATCCACAGATTCCGCAAAATTTATAGGTGCGTCTGTCGGCATGTTATTATACTCTGTGACGTCATCTATTCCATCTCCATCGATATCGCCTGGGTTCGCAACATCATACTGATTAACAGTATAGTTTTCTAGAGGGTATGCGCCCCCTTGATCAGAAATCACCATGGTCCCGTCGACGCCCATAATCATTGTGGTAGCCCACTCAAAAGAAGGCGTATGCTGGGAAGTTAGCACATAATATTTGCCCTCCTCAGCTTGAATGGAAAGAAGCGCTTGACCACTGTTATTTACAGAGTAATTAATAATGGGAGTGATCTCTTGTGCATGATAAAAACCACTTAAAGTAAGTGAGATAAACAGCAATAATGGGAATTTACGTGACATTGGAATTAATTTATATTGTTTTGACAACATCTATATGCGATTTTATTTGACACATTCAAAAGGCGAATGAAACAACTCAAGGTGGCGCGATTCGCCACAAATGACAACCTGGTATATGCGATCGTAGATATCCAAATCAAGATCACCAATCTCTTCATTGACGAGCAGCCCTGCCAGAACGCCTGTGGTGTTACTATGTCCGACTACCAGCGCGTCTTGTTGCGTATCGAGTAGGGTATGTGAAAAGGATTCAATGTCTTGACCGTTGTAAAGGGTGATGTCAAGGTCTTTCGTTTCCGCTGTAGGTATGGCTGTGTTTTTAGTTCTTGTATAGTCTGTGCTGTACACTGCATCGAGATGCACATCATCTAGAAAACTGCTCAGGGCTATTGACCTCTGAATGCCACATGAAGAAAGGGGCAAATCCGAGGTGTTCTCTGAAGTGAAATCTTTCTCAGAATGTCTCACGAGATAGATGGTAAAAACCCCATCGGTTTGTGCATTCGACTCAGGACCCCAAGCCAGAGCTACAAAACACATTATTAAAACCCTTACAACCATTCTATTGACTTTATAAGTGTCTAAGATAATTGAACTTAGGCTATTTTAG